>NZ_DASUIQ010000011.1:0-16468 GCF_036279695.1 Sulfuricurvum sp. | reverse complement strand
TTATATGGTTGAGTGTCTTTGTCCCAATAAAAATCACTTTCTACAAAAACTACAGGGGTAAATTCATCATCCATATTATTACTATTTGAACTGCCACACCCAATAAAAAATAATAATACTGGTATTAAATACATCTTCATTTCAAACTCCAAAATCTAACATAATATGATTATACAAAAACAAAGTGTAAAAATAATACCATTTTTTATTATTCTTTAAGTGTAATAATAATACCATTTCTAAACCGAAGCAGTTTTCCTGATCGGTATGAAGCGGGGGATTTTCCCCTGAGGGAGTCGGATGGTGAAATTCGGCAAGCAGCGATTAAAAGCGTCTGCGCGCGGCTAGGTATGAGGCTACGGCACTCCATCCTATCCGATAGTCCCCGTATAGTACGAAGTTAGGGACGAGGCAATGAGTGCTTAATAAATCATCTTTTGGGGTGGTTTACAAAATACTCAGGAGATGCGGTCATGAAACGAAAAAACAAAAAAGCATGGAAGCGCCTTGCTAAAGCGCTTCTATTGGCTCCTAAAGCTAATCAGCTTTACTATAAGCAATTAAGGCAGCCTCTTTAGTCACCTTATCAAAAACATCGTTAGATTTTGACTCTATTGTTTGCCCAAGCGTATTAAGCTGATCATTTGTCAGGTTATGACCTGCGGCTTCGAGTGTTGCTTTCGCTGATTCAAAAGAAATGCGTTGCATCATATCCTTTAGCATCGCCAATATAAACCCGAATTGTTCATTATTAATTTCCATCATGAAGCCCTTTGTGTTGATTTGTGTTGCAACAACATTATACCAAAGGGTTTCACCGTGGAAATGAAGCCCATCGAGACAAGGCGATGGGTTTCAAAACCACTCGAAGCTGTAAGAGCCAACATCATCGAATCTCACATACGATCTCCTTCGTAAATTTGACGGCTTTACCAATCTTACAGCTTCACTCACTCCCCACCCCATAGTCGACAAACCACAAAGATGGGATTTTATTGCAAGGTGGGGGAAGAGCTTTTTATGAAGTACACAGCGTATTGCGAAAGCAAAAGAGTGATGTCCCTTGTGTACTTCAACATAGAGCTTAGGAAAAACAAATGAAAGAATTGTTTAAACAGTACGGCTTATTGATCGGAATAATGGCAGGAGTAATTGTATCCGTCACAGGTACAGCACTTTTAGTTAAATATTTCGCTCAACCAATGAGCAGATCAATCGATCAAAAGACATTTATGGAGTCACAGCAGTATGTTGACGGCTCAGTTCGTGATTTGTCTAAGTATCAGATTCAATACACGGTCGGTGATGATGCAACGAAAGCAATGATCCGATCAACGGTGCAACATCAGTTTGCTAACTTTCCGAGCGAAAAAGTGCCTATGCACTTACAGCCGTTTTATAGCTCTATGATGAGCGGAGGAGATTTCAAATGAAACGTATTTATCTGTTTTTAATGGCTTTTACTTTGGCGATGTTTTTTGCCGGATGCGATCAACAAGAGTCAGGTGAGCAACTGCAAGCTCGACAGCAAGCAGAGCAAACAAAAATTGCCGTGCAGTCAACGGGTATGCCGTCTATCATAAACTTCACTGAAAAAAAGAACATGAAGATGATCTTGGAAATGCGAGATAACGCAGGGCTTCGCACCTATACCTATATGCGCGATATGAACGGTAATATGCATCAGCTATGCGATTCAATCGGATACCCGATCCCATACAGCACCCAATATACTAACCCGCAACAAATTCATAATAGTAGTTATGGAAATGTAGCATACCCAATGGCTGACCCAAACGGTCTTTATTCTCCTGAATCGGCGGAGGGGTCTTATGTTATGTGTTTGAACCCAAACAATAAACAGCTTACTCCCGTATATGTCGAAGAGCGGCTTATCACTAGCCCATACAAACTTTAACCATGTCCCCGACATCAATGTCGGAGACATCCCCAAAAGCTTTCTACGAGGCACAGGTTCCCTTTGCGGTTCGCTGGGTCACGTAGAGAGCTTCCGAAATTTCCCGCGGGAAAATCCAACCAAAAAGGCAAAACAATGGAACAGTCAAAAGCGATAGAGATTTTGAAAAAACAAAAAAACCAATTGGAGCTACTCCAATCAGGGGATTGGAATGAATTTGAAGATGATATTAGGGAGTTAAATGAAGCAATTGCAGAACTTGAAGCACTGCAAACACCTAAACAATGTAAGAACTGCTATCACTCAACAATAATTGATGAGTCGTATAGCCAATGCCCATGTCTTTATTTAATTGATGAAGATGGAGAACCAACAAGCATTGTTCCAAATGAATTTTGTTGTGATTTGCATACACCAGAGGTAACACAATGATACTCACTTTCGCACACACCAAAGGCGGTGTCGGAAAATCAACCGTCGCGTGGCATATCGCTCATGCAATGAAAATGATCGGTAAAGTTGAGATCGTAGACATCGACTTTAACCAAACGCTTCATTATATAAACATGATAGCGGGGAAACCTTTCACCGTACACCAACCGAGAACTGTTGCTGAACTGTACGAGCTTATCAGCCGTACCACGCATGATGTGACTCTTATCATGGACATCGGCGGGTTCGATAGCGATCTGAACCGTGCGGCGATACGTCACAGCGATCACGTAGTGATCCCGATCGCTCCCGATAAAGTCACTGAGGTTTTAGGGTTCCGCACATTCGATGCGATCCTATCCGAACTAGATACTGTCGATACGAAGTTTCACATACTGTTCAATAATATCCACGCTTCTACCCGCAACCTTGATAAATTCAAAGAGAATGTACCGGGTGAAAGGTTCACCATACTGAAAAGTGCTATCCGCTCCCGTAAAATCTATTACAGCACTATGGGAGACGGTGAGAGCGTTTTTAGCAGTATCGGAAATGTAACGGCGCGAAAAGAGATAGAGGAGCTTAGAGATGAACTCATTGGAAAATAGAGAGATTAAGTTTAGAGTGTGGGATAAAACTCATACGAGATGGATTAATCTACAACGCAATCAGATAGTGTTGTCTCATCTTGGATTAAAAGGAATATATGGCGGTAATGGATATGTAAAAGAGTGGGAAGCATCGCAATACACTGGACTTAAAGACAAAAACGGTGTTGAGATTTATGAGGGGGATATTTTAAAGGGCGGTATCTTTTTAGAATATGAAGTTAAATGGGATTTTGAAGATGGTGGGTGGAATATTTCAAGTAGTGTGCAACATTATTATGAAGTAATCGGAAACATTTACGAGAAACCTGAGTTACTAAAATGAAAATAAATGCTATTAATGATGCAGTAACCAAATCAAAACCAAACACGAACAGTATCAACAACGGAAGCGTAGAGCTCGAACTATCACAGGTATATGCCAACCCCAACCAACCCCGCAAACATTTTGACCCCGTAGCACTCGCAGAACTTGCAGAGGCTATTAAGACACACGGACTTTTACAACCGATCAGCGTGGTGCGAAGACCTGATGGGTATATGATCATTGCCGGAGAGCGACGATACCGAGCGCATCAGATCAATGAATCGATCACAATCAAAGTCAACATTTTAGAGCGCGAAGATCACACCGTCGAGGAGTTGGCTCTTATCGAGAATATCCAACGTGAAGACCTGAGCGACTATGAGATAGCGATGGCGGTTGTTCGGCTGTGGGAGTCAGGAAAGTACAAACAGAAGCAAGAGTTAGCGGGAGCTATCAAAAAGCCTCTTTCGTATATATCAAAATCGTTTGCGTGTATGAAACTCTCTCCTGAGATAAAACATGATATTGAGCAAAATAAAAGCGGTATCAGCCTATCTGTGATGCAAGAACTCAGCCGAGTGGAAGATCCCCAAAAACAGCGTGAAATCTATCAGAAGTACAACGCGGGAGAGATCAAGCGCGATGAGTTCAAGGAAGCGGCAAAACCGAAAGCGGAGAAAATTTCCCGCGGGAAAAAACAGCATATTATATTCCCTGAACTAATAGGTGAAACAGTTCCAATATACACCGCATCTTATATCCAAAGTGTTTTAAAAGTAACCCCAAATAAAAAGTACAAAATCACCATAGAGGAGGTTGAATGAAATACAGATCCATCAGCATCGGTGAAGCGGTGCGAATCCTCGAAGAAATTGAAAAGGAGAAGCAATGTTTATTGCTTGGCACATCATTGAGACCAATTTTGAGAAACTCCTCGATTGGTGCGAAAAATACGATTATTTATAAGGCGGCATGAGATGTTTGACGGAACTGAAAAACCGAATGCTATCAGAATGTCGAAATATCGCAGACTAAAGACGGTCAGAATGATTATTTCGTTATCAAAATTCAACCTGAATAAAACCGCAAATTAGGAGCCAATCATGGAAGATCAAATTATAGGCATTATTTGCGTTATAGCTTTGTTCGTCGCCATCGGATTTATTACCCATAAAAAGCGGAAATACGGAGAAAACGCACCCGATGCAAAATACTCAAAAGGACGAATATGAGACAAACTAAACTACAAAAACAAGTCCCTAAAATAGTCGCCCGATACGGCAAAGACTACGCCATTACTCAGGGAGTGAATAGCGGTGTTTATTACGGATTTTATAAGCGTGAGTTTCTAGGACATAACGCCCAACTCAGCTACGTGATCAGTTTAATCTCGATCCGAGAGGGTCAGGACTTTGACATTAAAAAGGTGGAAATACTATGAGTACCTATATGAGAGTTTTGCAACACATTCACAAATCGCAAAATGTTTCTTCGCTTGAACGTGCGAAGCGGGAGATTGAAGAGATGATGAGGGGTACAAAATGCAACTGACATTACGAATCGATGGGATCACTACATCTGACGCTGATACCGTAGAAGATTTAGAATTGTTATGTCTCTCTAACGAACGATATGGATCTGTTGAGCTTTGTTTTAAAAGTGATTGTATCGGTGGGATGAATTTAGGTTTTGCGAGAATCAAACTTTATGAATCAAATCTTGCCATCGATGCGGATGCAACTTTCGAGAGCGCTAAGTTTCTCGGTGAAGAAATTTGCCGAAGATGGAATCAAGAAAAATTCATCGCTACTATTGACCCGAATGCTCTTGAACAAATTCGAGAAGATAACCCGTTTTTAAATCGTTTATGAAAAGCTCTACCCAATAGGAGGACACGTGAATGAGTTGGCTCTTTTCGCAGGCGCTGGTGGCGGAATACTCGGCGGAAAACTTCTCGGATGGCGAACCGTGTGCGCCGTTGAGCGTGATGCCTACGCCGCACAAGTTTTGGCACAACGACAAAATGACGGAACCTTCGAACCTTTCCCGATATGGTCTGACGTGTCAAGTTTTGACGGCTACCCGTGGCGAGGAATTGTTGATGTCATATCTGGCGGGTTTCCGTGTCAAGACATCAGCAGTGCCGGAAGCGGATGCGGACTGGACGGAGCACGGTCGGGGCTTTGGAGAGAAATGGCGCGGATCATCGGCGAAGTACGACCCCCACGCGTCCTCGTGGAAAATTCGCCGCTTCTCACTTCTAGGGGAGGAGATCGAGTTATTGGAGACCTTACCGCGTTGGGGTATGACTGTAAATGGGGAGTTATCGGAGCGCACAATGCCGACGCTCCACACAAGCGTGACCGGATATGGATCGTCGCGACACGCCAATGCGCTGAACACCCAATACACAAAGCCATCCGAAAGTCTATTCGACGAAATCGAATCAAACGAGGATCGATCGACCCAAGAGTTTTTCTACACTCCCAAAGCCAACGATGCAGAGAAGCGAGGGAAAGTATCGGCGGACAAACGAAACGGGATCGTCTGGCAGGTGATGAACTTTCCTACTCCGCAAGCCACGGATTACAAAACCAAACGAACGTCTGCAAAATGGAAAGCATTGGGAGTAACGAATTTTTCTCTTGCGAATCCCGATCTAATGAACCGATGGCCTACTCCAACAGCGAATATGTTTCGAGGAGCCGGTCACCAGGGCAGAAGCGGAGGAGTAAATCTCCAAACAGCAGTTCAACTTTTTCCGACACCAAATGCATCGGACAATCGGAACCGCGGAAATCTATCGAGTCCGGTAGTGAAGAGACGGATAGAGATCGGGAAGCAAGTGGGGTTATCGATGTGTGTCTCATCAGAGAGTGGCCAACTGAACCCGAATTGGGTCGAGTGGCTAATGGGGTGGCCTATCGGTCACACCGACTTAAAGCCATTGGAAACGGACAAGTTAGCCGAATGGTACCGTTGGCATGGAGTATCTTAAGCAAATAATGCGGGATCTCCCCGCATAACAACCCACTAAAATAATACACCTAAACCACCACCCTGCCCCACACTAAACCCGTCCAATCATTCCGCACGCCGACGGGTTCACTGTGAGACAATCAAAAGGACATACATTGAAAACAATAGTTTTAGTATCTATGAGTGGTGGGAAAGATTCAACAGCATCATATATTGAAGCTAAAGCGAGATATGGAAGCCGTTATAAGATCATCCCTTATTTTTGTGATACTGGTTGGGAACATGAACTTACATATGAATACATTAATTATCTTGAATCAAAGATTGGTTGTATCGTCCGTCTTAAATCTGACAAGTATGACGGGTTTGAAGATATGTGTATTAAGAAAAAGATGATACCAAATAGGCTCAAACGGTTCTGCACTGAAGAGTTAAAGGTGTTTCCATCTATTAAATTTATTTCACAATGGAAAGCAAAAGGGTATCGCGTAATTAATGTGGTCGGGGTTCGTAAAGATGAATCAAAAAAACGAGAACCTGAAAATATGTGGAAAACAACATTTTTAGGAAAACTACCATCAAATAAAAGTAGCAAAAAGGCAAAATCAAAGTTTTTTAATCGGGACAACACTGTTACTACTTTTCAACCAGTGGTGTACTGGAACGCGCTTGATGTATTTACTGCTATTCAAAAAGCAGGCTTCAAAAATAATCCGCTTTACAGTATGGGGTTTTCTCGCGTTGGATGCTTTCCATGTATTCAAGCAAACACTAATGAGATTGGAATGCTTGACCAAAAAACGGTTGATCGAGTAACAGAACTTGAAAAAACAGTATCAGCTAAATCGGGGCGTTATACAGTTTTCTTACATAAGGGAGGGAAGCTTGTTTCTCTTGGTAATAAACACCGATCGAATAAATACAATGGACTCGGGTTAGAACTTGGTTGCATTAACCAATTTGGAATTTGCGAATAAAGGAATCACAATGCTAGAAGCATCAAAAGCGGCATTACAAAAAGCCGGATCAACAATCGAAAGCCTCCGTAATCGTATCAAAGAACTCGAATATGAAAATGCAAAGCTAAAAGAGCCAAAGACATGTGATAAATGTGATTGCAAAGATACTTGCAATTTATTTCAAGTGTTAATAGATGAACTTGACTTTGAAAAAAACATAGATATGTACACATTTGGATGTATCGATCATAGAAAGGCTCCCTAATGTGGCCAACATACGAAGCCTACTGCGAAGAGATGAAACGCCTCGGAACCGAACCGCTCCCCGAAGAGATATGGCGGAGAGAATACGCACCCAAAAATGAGCCCTACCGCGAACCGCTCATCATTACCCCTAAAAACAGAAACCGACCGATGAGTGCTACTTTGGAAAATCATATTGCCAACGTCGGTAAAACGATCAAGCCAAAAAAGAAGTATGCGCCTCGCATCTCCCGCAAAGGGTGGACAACGGAACAGATCAAAGCGAGACGATCCGAGAACGTCCAAAACTGCAAGGCGCGGAAGAAATCAACCCAAGTGATTTTATAAAACCTGAGCATTACTTCGATGCTTTGGAAGCGCAGAGAATTTTAAATGAAATGAGGAGAGCGGGATGAACGAAGTAATCGTAACATTCAAATTTTGTAGATTTAATCCTGTACGCATAGAACGTGGTGCTCCTGCTGCACAAATTCAAGTTTTTGAAGATGGGGAAAGTGTAGGGTTGTTTTGGATGAATACGTCTGATATACAGCGTAATATCCAAGATTATTGAGAGTGTGAAGCTTTTACGGAAGCACTCGAATACTACTCAGGGGCAAAGCAATGAACCGCGAACAAGCCAAAGCTACTATACGCAGTCGAGTAGTCGTAAACGCACAACACATCAAAAGCCTCCATTCGGTTGACGAAGTGATCGATCAGCTCTGCGATGAACACGAAGATCGGATGAGAGAAAAAGACCTAAAAATCGAGTGGCTACAAGAGTGCATTGATAAGCGAAATGAGTTTGATAAAAAGTATGGAGAGCAGTCATGAATAAAAACGACCGAGCATTGCTCTTGTCCAAAACAAACGGAAGATGCGGATATTGTGGGACACCCATAGACGGTATCAAGTGGCACGCAGATCATATGGAGCCAGTTCTACGTAAATCAACGTGGATAAATGGAAAATTTGTTCAAACTGGAGATATGAATAGACCACAAAATGACCATATTGGGAATATGATAGCATCTTGTCCAGAGTGCAATATCCTAAAAAGCTCACAATCAGTTGAAATGTTCCGTGAAACAGTATCCGATAGATTGAGACAGCTTGAACGCCAATGCGCATATCGCACTGCAAAGCGATACGGGATGATTCAAGAAACCAATATCGAAATAGTATTTTATTTTGAACAGATCAGTAAATAGGAGGCGTATCATGGACAAAAATGACCTTATTGAAAAAACAATAATAGCAGCTAAAAATAATCATGGGTTACAAAGCCACGGTATTATTTATGAAGTATTGACAGGGTTTAGAGCTTCATTGAATAACCCATATTATATAAAAGATCGACAAATAATGATGGGTAACTATGAAGATGCAGATCATAGGGCATATCGTGAAAAATATATTGAAAAAGGTTCTTTTATAGAGTTCCGATACGAGTATGATGCTCACTGTCGTGATGAAGATAATGATTATTGGAGAATTGACCCATGCATCCTCGCATTAAAATGTGAGCCATTCGCAAAAATCAATGATGAAATACGATTTGAAAATAAGCTAAATCTAAAAGATATTTTAGAACAAAAGTTATACCTAAGATTTGAAGAGGAGGCGATCAATGGCTAAAGATAAATTTGAAAAGTGCAAAAGTTGCGCTAACTTTTATCCAGAAGAAAGTAATGAAAATTTGATAGTCTGTAAATGTATGCCACTGAGCGTAATGATTTCCGGTACGTCTAAAGATTGTAAGAAGTATGAGGAGAAACTATGAAATTAAGTAATCTAATAGCGCAATATGGTGATGAAAACGTAAAATTCCAATCAATTGATAGTTGCTTTATCGAGGCAAAAAGTGCAAAAGGGCATAACAAAGTTACTTTTGGAACTGATGCAAGCTTTAATCATAAAGGGATGGTTCAGCTTGGTATCGTTGTATGGATGGATAGAGATAAGGTTGATGAAATCCTAAAAAAAGAAAAGATTGAGGAGGCGATGAGTGAAACAGCAACCTAAATACCTATCCCTCCCCCACCTAGCCCGTCATTATGATCTCCACACCGACACCATGAAAAAACGGCTCAAAGAGATCGAAATGCAACCGAATGAACACTTCATCATACTGCACGAGGGTGAGCGAAAAACAGTACGCTTTGACGTTGAAAAAATCCACGAAGCCCTCACCGCAAAATCACAACCCGAAAACTTCCAAGATATTTTAAACAGATTACTCATTTAAGGAGTGCTACAATGTCGCTTCATGGTGTTTCTGTCCGAAAGGACAAAGGTATGGCGAAGCTATACGAGCGAAACGGCAAGTTATACATTGATTACATGGTTAATGGAGAGCGCAAAAGGAAGTCCACGAAACTCGATGATACTAAAGAGAATCGTGTAATAGTTGAACGCACAATTATACCTAAACTCATGACTATTATTGCCACAGGTGAGATATTCAAGAAGAAGCCAAAGACATTTAGCCACTACTTCGAAATGTATCTTAAATCAGTCAACCGCAATAGATCATACTTTCAAGCTCTCCCCCACCGTAGAAAGGTTGAGGCGCACTTTGGAAGTCGAGATATTGACACGATCACACGGCTTGATATTAAAAACTACCTCTTAGATTTGCCGATACTCTCACGCTCAAAGGCTATCTATTTGGGTGCGATAGTCGGTACGTTTAATTGTGCTATCGATGATGGTGTGATTCAAACAAGTCCTGCTCATGCGATACGGCTTCCGAGAGAGGCTAAAAGCGACATTCAATACTTCTCCAAACAAGAGGTTAAGAAGTTGCTCGATAATGCCGAAGGTGATTTAAACCCGTACCTATTGATTGCATTTCATACCGGGATGCGACCCGAAGAGGTACTAGGGTTACAGTGGGGAGACATAGGCTCAACCCACATCAGCATCAAGAGAGCAAGAACCCGAAACTCAATCCGACCGACAAAGACCCCGAAAGGAGTCCGAGAGGTTCCGTATCCGTCGTTTATCATGGAGAGCGTGAACAAATTAAAAGCTAACTCTTTGTGGGTGTTTAACCTGCAAGATACAAACTCATTGTATTATCGATGGAATAAGCTCTTAGAGCGTTGTGAGATACCTAAACGTAAATTGTATGCTACACGGCATACTTTCGCGACTACGGCATTGAATGACGGATTATTGAGTATTAATGAGTTAGCAGGTATACTAGGACATACATCGCCGAATATAACACTCCAATATTATTCGTCGGCGATTAAGTCAAATACCGTATTTTTTGAGGGTGGTTTTGACCTATTTTGTCTCAAAAATGACACAGAAGAAAAAAGAACCCTCCGCAAAACCCTATAACAAGGCGATAGCGTAATTTATTTTGAAACTATACTCAAATTACGCTACACTTAAGATATTAAAATATAAAGTAACATTGATGCACAATAATCTTCATCTTGCGCGCCAACCTATTTTAGACCGTAATGACACTATTATCGGGTATGAATTTTTTTATCGAAATATGTTTGGTGAATGTGTTATCGATGACCCGCGACATGCTACCGCCTCCGTACTGGTCAATCTCCTCAATCAAATCGGTTCAGAGTCTTCATTCGGAGAGATAAGTGCTTTCATCAATACCGACGGACCGCTACTGCTAACCGATATTCTCCGTACCCTCCCTAAAGAAAAATTTGTCTTTGAACTCTCCGCGTCTATGAAACCCAATCCCCGAATCTATGATGCGATCCGCTATTACCATTCGCTGGGATACCGATTTGCTCTCGATAACGCTTCGTTTCATCCGGAGTATTTTGATACCTTCGCACCCTTGTTTCCGTTTATTGAGTTTGCTAAATTTGACGTAAACCAAACCGACATTGAGCAGTTCAATTATTTGCCTAATCCCTACGGACAAATGAAACTCATCGCCCAAAAAGTAGAGTTTTATGAGATGGAAGAGGCGTATGAAGCACTCGGATTCGAATATTTCCAAGGGTTTTATTTTGCCCATGCCCACCTCATAACAAGACGGCGAATCGATCCTCAATACATGGATGTTATGAGTATTTTCTCTCTCCTCCAACAAGACGCTACGATGGAAGATATATGCGATGCCTTTAAAGAACAAAGCATCCTCACCCTTCAACTGTTCCAATTTCTCCGTTCCGTCCACCCCGAATATATCGATGGGATAAACTCCGTTCGGGAGATGATCGAGCGGTTTGGGAAAAATGCCCTAATGCAATGGCTATTGCTCCTCATTTACTCCAAATCGGGAACCAAAGCGATCGATGAAAAAAATTCCCATGCCGTTTTCGCCCAAAACAGAGTCAATACGATGCTCTCTTTGATGTACAAAATCACTCCCGATTGTACCGATAAACAACTCGAAAATATCCATTTGATTGCGATGCTTTCATTACTAGAAGGTTTGCTGAATATTCCGATGGAAGCACTGTTTCAGACGCTTCACCCCTCAGAAGAAATTGAAGATGCCTTGCTCACCCATAGGGGTGTATTGGGAAGAATTTATGCCGCTACCCTCAAAATCGAGAGCGGCGATCTAAACGGTGCAACCATTCTCCTCAAATCATTCGGGATTACTCCCGATTAAATCAACTCATCGCGTCCATAGAGACGAGTAATTCATCCATTTTTTGATCTACCGTTCCGACATAGTGCGTTAAATCTACCATCTCATCCATGTTTTTGTTGAGTGATTCACTGTTATCATTGATCGCTTGGATCAATACATTGATCGTTGCGGAGATTTCAGCTAAAGATTTTTGAGTTCGCTCTGCCAGCTTTCGAACCTCATCGGCAACAACCGCAAATCCACGACCATGTTCACCCGCACGCGCCGCTTCGATAGCGGCATTTAGTGCTAGAAGATTGGTCTGATCGGCAATATCTCCGATAGTAACCAAAATCGCTTTGGTCTCTTGGGCATTACCGACGAGCGATTGGAGATTACCGGAGAGTTCATGCTCTTTTCCTGCAACGCTTTGGATACGCTCCACGGTAGAGTTAATCATTCCGTTGAGTTCAACAAATTTGGTAGACCTGAGATCTTCAATCGTCGCTTTAAGGAGTTTGGTATTGTTATCCAAAACCGCTTTAGCTTCATTGTTTTGATACTCCATCGATTCCAATGCGGTTCCCAAATCATTGATTTTCATCAACATCTGCCCCATTTTTCCCTCTACATGAACCTCAGCTCGCGCAGTAAATTTCCCCTCGCTCAACGCTTCGAGGACTTTCATAGCGGTATCGATATTTTTTTCGGTCGCATCGAGCATCGTATTCATCGTTTTACGGAGTAAATGAACGTGCGGGGTTTTGCTATCACTTATAACACGGCACATATAGTGACCTTGTCGTACTTTATCCGCTAAAAGCACCATTTCACCCGCTACCAAGGTATCGGCGAGGAGCATCTCTTCATGCGCATTTACCAAGATATTGATTTTGTCTGCGATACTTCCGGATTCTGCTTCGAGCTTTGGAAGGCGGTTACGTTTAAACTGCATAAATTGAAGGAAATTATCCAAATGTGCTAGGAGATGATCTTGTGCATTATTGGGACTTAACATTAGCCCCATTGACGCTAATGCCATAACTACGACAACACCGATTAGAGCACCCACACTTTGGGTAATAGCTCCGATTAAAACTCCGATTACTGCCAAAACGATCAATATCGCTATTTTTGCTGAATTATTCATCTTCACGTCCTTAACTCATCGTCTTATAAAGACGTTCTGCTTCAGTAATTTCATCTGAAGAGGGTTTACGACGACACGACAAATAACCACATTTTCCATTACTGTCACACCCGACATTGGGGTAGACCGTGGCATATACCCAGTAAAATCCTCCATCTTTGGTAGCATTTTTGACATAACCCGTCCAAATTTTGCCACTTTTGACGGTATCCCACAAATCTTTGAAAGCGGCACGCGGCATATCGCGATGTCTAACGATATTATGCGGCTGTCCTACAAGTTCTTCTAACGTATAACCGGCGATTTTACAAAAATCTTCATTGGCAAAAAGGATAATCCCCTTTTCATCCGTTTGGGATACCAAAAAATCGGTATCCTTCAACACATATTCACTGCCCATTTGATCACGCCCTTGCTAATATTTTTCTATCTATGGATAGTAATGCAATTGGTGTGCCAAAGCGTGAAAATAGTGTAAAAATTAATAATATTTTATTATAAAATAGACAAACGTGTATTATAGTAACAAAAAATAATTTACATTAACCCATTTAACATCAAATAGCGATACATCGGTTGTAACATGTACAAATCGAACGCCCACCAAACCCATCTAGGTTGCGCCGGATCGAGCGGAAATGACGGAGCTAAACCGTCATAGTTAAACTCAGCCATAATGATTTTCCCATAAGAGACTTTGAGTGGACAAACGGTGTAACCGTCAAATTTCAATGCAGGCTCTTTTTTCTCCATCACTGAAATCAAGTTCCCCACGACAATAGGTCCTTGATGGCGTGCGCTTCCCCCCGTTTTACCGATCGGGATACCGCATACATCCCCGATCCCGAAGACGTTTTTATAACGACGGTGTTGAAGCGTCTCACGATCCACTTCAAGCCACCCTTTAGCCGTCCCTTTTTGCCATCCGAGCATCGAGTTAGCCACCGCATCGACCGCAGCCGTCGGAGGGGAAATATGGATAAAGTCGTATGCTACATCAACATCTTCTTCTTTATCGATCATGTCGTATTCACCCAGATCTTTATCAAATTCCCCTTTGACTTGATAGGTGTGATGGAAAGTCGCTATTTTTTTCTCTGCATCGATACGGATCAGTTCATGTCCGAATTTATTGGTGATATTGCCGTACCCTTTTTGGACTTTGTCTAATGCCGCTTCAATCTCAGGGAGAGCAAACAGTTTTTCACCCGCCGTTGCAAAGGTGAAATCGGCGGTTAGTTTATCCCGCTTGAGGAAATCATCCGCAAGATAGAGAATTTTTTGCGGAGCGCCGCCGCATTTGAGCGGAGTGGATGGTTGGGTACAGATGACACGCGGTTTAGAGGTTTTTGCCGCTTCTTTGAGTGCTTTGAACCATTCGTGCGTTATCGTTCCCCCCTCAGCCGTACCTGCGGCGAGGTCACTCTGATAGACACTGGCGATACCGTTTTGTCCGAGCATATCCGCAGTGAGTCCTTCGATTTGCTCATAGTGGTACTGAACCCCTGTCGCGACAACAAGATAGTCATACCCGACAACCGTCCCTTTTTTCGTGGTGATCTTGTTATTATCGGGATCAAACGTAGCCGCTTCGTCTTTGATCCATGTTACATCGTCCCCGATATAACCGGTGTTATCGAAGATAATATCTTCCGGATCGTATTCGCCTGCCGCGACAAAAATTTGTCCCGGTTGGTAAACATGTTTTTCATTTGGGGCAATAATCGTAATATCGGGATTAGTAAGAGCGCGACGCAAGCGCGCAAGCACCATCAGCGCACCCGAGCCTCCCCCCACGATCACGATTTTACCGACCGCATTGGAGGATGCTGCTTGCGCCGTTGCAGGAGCCGCAGTTCCAGCTAACACGGATGCCGCTATCGGCGAGAGTGCCATCATTTTTAAAGCGTCACGACGTGATAAGCCTTCGTGCTCTTTGATCTTTTTCACTAATTCTTCCGTATTCATTATTTACCCCTTTTGATATTAATGTGAGACGTTCTTATACACATTATCGCCGTGAATAGATTAAAGTTTCTTAAAAGTGAATGATCTTTCAGTGTAAAATTACTAAATTTTAACAACGCTCGTTTCCCAGCCGTCATACGCGCCGTTAAATTGGATGGAAAGATTGATCAAATGGAGGCTCAACGTGTCAATATCGTAGTAAAACACTCTATCTTGACGATAAAAGCTAATCCCCACCATCGGAGTGTTTACAGCGGCATCGATCAACTCTTTCACCTTAAACCCTTCCGCTTCGATTGCACTCACAAATTCGGAGCGTTTTTCCGCCGTTTCAAAATAGGCTTTGTGCTCAATCGCACGAGGTAGATGGAGCGAATCGCCTTGCGATTTTAGATGATCGCACACTTTGTGGTTTTGAATAATCTGCCATTCGATCGGGGTCGGGAAAAGGAGCTTGTGATACACCTCCCAATCCCCGTCCATTTTTGAACCGCTGGTGTATTCATAATCAGGAAATGCCCCCATTGCCGCTTTGACGACATCGGGCCATTCGAATTCGTGTTTGAGGTAGTAGATAAAGGTCATCTCGCCCTTGGAGACGATCTTGCCCACATACGTGCCGATACGGTAGCGCAATGCCTCCATCTCGATTTTGTCTTCGATAAACGAGAGTTGTGCCTCTTCATCTTCCGAGATAAGTCCCCGATCATTCGGTGCTTTCATGGTGAGCTTGATAAATCCGACATAGAACTTGTCTTCACTCGGCAACTCTGCCGAAATCCCCGCATTAAAGAGCACCGAGGCAATAGCGCCGTCGATGGTTTTCATATATAATTCCCAATACTCTTGCATACCCTACTCCATCTCTAATGACATTAAAAACATATCTTCACCGTCTATCACTCGGACGTCTAAACTCTCGCATGCAGGGCATTTATAATAAATCTTTTCCAAAGTCGTTTGTACACCGCACCCTTTACACTCGATCACGAGCGGCTGAACGTTCATCACAAAATCTGCTCCGTCACACACCGTCTTCTCTTTGAACGTATTAAATGCAATTTCGAGCAAGTGCGGCTCAACTCCTGACATTTTCCCGATCTTTACGACGATTTTCGAGACCGATTCGGCTTCGTTCTCACGGGCTATATCCTCGCACTGGGTTAACAGCGCTTGTACGATTGAGTATTCGTGCATTAACAGATCCTCGGGAGTAGTTCACCGTTTGGGGTCTCTAAAAATCGAGACGTCCCCCACGGGCTTTTCAATATCACTTTTTTAGGGTATTTTTGAGTTACCTCTCCCACCACGGATGCCATCGCGCACACCTC
>NZ_DASUIQ010000010.1:0-97701 GCF_036279695.1 Sulfuricurvum sp. | reverse complement strand
CTCTATGTCCTAGAAGCCCAAGTCCATGAGACATTCGATGAAGATACATTGATGGCGTATTATGCCAATATCCTCGATTTGGCGTTGGAGCGTCTCACCAATGCGTTGGAAAATCTCGAAAAACTTGACATGAACGAAGTGCAGGATTTCGCAACCCTTCGGGCGTTGTACGAATACGCAATCGAGCACTACAGTGCGGGGAGCGCGACCGATGCGAGCGCATTGTTCGAAGTCCTCGGCGGAATCAGCAACGATGAAGCATTTAGTGAAGCGATGAAGATCCATCGTGCAGGGTGTGACGCGCAAATCCCGTTTGATGATTTTATCGATGAGTACGTCGATATGGCAGCGACCCAAGAGGGCGGTAAATTTTATATCAGTTTTTTCAAAAAGGAGATTGCGCAATGAAAATCCACTTTATCGGTATCGGCGGAATCGGCATCTCAGGTTTGGCAAAATACACCCGTTTCAGCGGTCACGAGGTGAGCGGTTCGGATATGAAAGCGACCCATATCACCCAACGTCTAATCGATCGCGGGATCAAAGTCTCTATCGGTCATGATGCGGCAAATATCCCGCAGGGGTGTGATCTCGTCATCCACTCGGCGATCATCCGAGATACAAACGTCGAAGTGGTAGAAGCAAAAGCCAGAGGGATCGAAGTCCTCCATCGTCGTGACGCGCTTCTGCGTATCCTCAAAGAGAAAAAAGTCTACGCGGTATGCGGAGCGCACGGCAAAAGTACGACAACGGCGATTCTCGCCTCGATCATGAGCGGAAGCGCGATCATCGGTGCAGAGTCCAAAGATTTCGGCTCCAACGTCCGCTATGACGGAAGCACCGACGTCATGCTCTTCGAAGCGGATGAAAGCGACGGGAGTTTTCTCAACTCCAACCCGTACTGCTCCATCGTCACCAATGCCGAACCTGAGCACATGGAGTATTACCACTACAACCTTGATGAGTTTCATAATGCCTATCGCCGTTTCGTCGAGATGGCTCCCGTGCGGGTCATCAATGCTGAAGACCCTTACATGGCGACACTCGAGTGCGATGCGATCCGTCTTTATCCGAGCAAAGATATTTCAAACATCAACTATATCCTCCTCGACGATGAGCCTTATACCCGCTTTACCCTCAAAAATATGGGAGAGTTCGAAGTGTGGGGATTCGGCGAACATATCGCGATGGATGCGTCACTCGCGATTTTAGCGGCGGCTCAGACGATGAGTGTCGCGGCTATCCGAGCGAATTTGCTCCATTTCAAAGGGATCAAAAAACGCTTCGATGTGATTTTCAAAGGGTCTGATCGCGTCATCATCGACGACTACGCCCATCACCCGACCGAGATCAAAGCGACGATGGAATCGCTCACCACCTATGCCAAACTCAAAGGGTTTGAGCGTATCGTGGCGATCTGGCAGCCGCATAAATATTCACGAACGATCGATAATCTCGATGCGTTTGTTGCGTGTTTCGAAGGGTGTGATGAACTCGTTATCCTCCCGGTTTGGGCGGCGAGCGAAGAGCCTCGTGAGATCGACTTTGAGGGGCGTTTCGGACACTACAACCTCACGATGTGCGACAAACTTCACCGTGCAGGCGATACCATCGAGACGGTGAGAGGCGATGCGATTCTCAAAACGTATGACCGTGATCTCATTGTCGGATTCGGAGCGGGGGATTTGACCTATCAGCTTCGCGGAACCAAGTGAGATTGTGAGTTCAATGAGTTCCCTCTCTTCCAATCTCGCCGAGCTTTTCGGCAAGCTTGATCTTCTTCCCCATATCGCCTCGTTAGAGCAGTTTTTCTCCCGTGAACAAAACATCGCGATGCAAGGGGATCAGGAGCGGCACTACCGCTATATCCAAGCCCTCGATGCGTTGGAGTTCAAAGCCCCTCCCAAAAGCGTAGGATTTGAGTCTATCATCAACCACCTCAAAAAGCAGGGTGTATTGCGCTTCGAAGAGATCCATGAACTCCTCAAAGTCGTCCGCTATTTTCGGCTGATGCGCAACCACAACTTCGCAGGTCTTATTGGCGAGTGGATGGAGACGATCATCATCCCCGAAGTGTTTGCCGAGATCGATGAGTATTTCGATCATGAGGGGAACTTTATCGAATCGCGTGACGAAGAACTCCATAAAATAGCACAGCGGATCAAAGCGATCAAAACGGAGATCAACGACTCCATCAAGCGCCTCTTCCACACCCAAAAACTGACCCCCTACCTCGTCGATACCCAAATCCACTATATCAACGACGAAGAGACCCTCTTGGTTCGGGGCGGGTTCAACCACGTCCTAAAAGGCTCCGTGGTCGGACGGACGGGTGCGGGCTTTTTCTACGTCGCCCCCGATTCGGTACTCCGTTCCAAAGAGCAATTGCGCTATGTGATGCAGGAGAGGGAAACGAAACTCTACGAGTATGCGAAACGATTTTCAGCCAAACTCTCCAACCTCGTCCCGTTCATCGGCTTTTGCGATCGCGAGTTCGACCGATACGATCACTATCAAGCGCGGGTGTTGTTTGCCCGCGCGCGTGATTTTGCGATCCTAAAACCCCAAAACAACGGCGACATCGTCCTCGAAGAGTTCTCCCACCCCGCCATCCACAAACCCAAACCGATTAGCGTCGATTTCCGCTCCAACCTCCTGATGATTACGGGGGTGAACGCGGGGGGTAAAACGATGCTCCTCAAATCGCTTCTCTCGGCGGCATTGATGGCGAAATATCTCATCCCGATGAAGATCAACCCTCACAAATCGCGGATCGGGAGTTTCAAACGGATCGAAGCGGTCATCGACGATCCCCAAAGTGTCAGCAACGACATCTCCACCTTCGCGGGGCGGATGGTGCAGTTTAGCCATCTCTTCGAGCATAAAAGCGCCCTCGTCGGGGTCGATGAGATCGAGCTAGGAACCGACAGCGACGAGGCGGCGGCACTCTTTGCCATCGTCCTAGACGAGCTGATCAAGCGGGGGCAAAAGATCATCGTCACCACCCACCACAAACGGCTCGCGGCATTGATGGCGGATCGGGACGATGTGGAGTTGATGGCGGCGTTGTATGACGAAGAGCGGCGTCTCCCGACCTATGAGTTTTTACAAGGGGTGATCGGTAAGAGCTATGCGTTCGAGACGGCGTCACGCTACGGGATCAATCCCGCCATCATTACCCGCGCCAAATCGCTCTACGGTGAGAACCACGAAAAACTGAGCGTCCTGATCGAGCGAGGGAGCGAGTTGGAGCGTGAGCTGAAACGGAAAAACCGCGAGGTGGATGAGCGACTCGAAACCCTCAAATCCCAAGAAACGGCACTCAAAGAGGCACGGGAGTATTTGCGCGTTGAGCTGGATAGTGAGAAATCGAAACTCCGTGCAGGGTATGATGAAGCGATCCGTGAGGCGAAAGAGGCGGCGCGGGGTCATGATATGGCGGCAATCCACCGTCAGTTAAATAAGGCGCAGGCAAAATTGCCAAAACCTGAGCCGATCAAAATCGCCGAACCAGAGCCGATTCACTACGTAGTAGGGCAGGTGGTCAAATACCGATCTCAACGCGGTACGGTGGTGAGCGTCGGGGCGAAAGATGCGATGATCGAGGTGGAGGGAATGCGGTTACGTGTCAAACTCACCGATCTTAAACCCAGCGGCAACCTCCCGAAAAAACCGAAGGTCACCGTCACCTCACAGATCGATCAAAAAAGCGGTCTCAAACTCGATCTTCATGGATTACGAGGGGAAGAGGCGTGTGAGCGGATGGACAAGTTCCTCTCCGATGCGCTCTTGCAGGGATTCGATGAGGTGATTATCTATCACGGGATCGGAACGGGGAAACTCTCCTACGCAGTCAAAGAGTTTTTAAAAGCTCATCCGAGTGTCAAAAGCTTTTCCGATGCGCCTCAGCATTTGGGCGGGTTCGGGGCGAAGATCGTCCGTCTCTAAGTATTTGTTATCTTTTTTTCCGTTCGCCCTGAGCTTGTCGAAGGGTAAACGGATAGCGTGTTCATGGTTCGACAGGCTCACCACGAATGAAACACTCTCCGTCATCCCGTACTTGATACAGGATCTAATATACACTTTAGATGCTGAATCAAGTTCAGCATGACAAAATATCTTGCTTCCCTCTCCTCTTGCAAACTTCCCCATTTCATAGTAAAATCTTTAAAATTTGAATAAATAATTAAGGGTTCAACTTATGACAAGCTCTTTGCATGAATATGAAGCATGGCTAGATAAACTTGATAATAGATTCTATATAAAAAACAATCAATTTATCTATAATTTTGATGAGCAACTATTAATATCACTTGATGAATGTAAAAATAAAAATTCTATAAAAAAATATTCTAGAGTGATACTTGAATATGCAGAAAGAAATAAAAATTATTTACCAAAAAAATATCTTATCCAAAGATTTGTAAGGCTAGTTGTAAAGTATTGGAGTCTTAATGATACAACAGATGAAATCATGAACGAAATTAATACTGACTGGGGTGGCTATAATGAATTGACAGGTGGCTGGAATACATAGGGGAAAGGAAAAAAAACTTATGAAGAAAACCGTTAAATATACAGATGAACCAATCGGAGATTTGAAAATTGTAGCCGATTTTTTGCCTCTACCAAAAGATTTAATTTTTTGTCTCGTTCCCACTTTCCAAGTGGGAATGCAGACTAATACTCTACACTTCTACTTAGGAGAGTGGGAGCGAGAATAGGTAGAGAATAAAATGCATTTTAAACGTTAAATATCATATGAGGTACTTATGAGCTATCTGTTTCGTGGAGTTAATGAAGAACTATATAATTTATTGAATGGAAAAATACAACCTAAATTAGAAAAGTCTGGGCTTGAATTCCCATCTTATGTATGTGCAGGCGATCCACATGCTGTTTGTGGCTCAGGTGTGGTTGCAGGAAAGTCTATTAATAATACAGTCATTTTACATCAGTGGAATCAGAAAGGATATCCGACATCTGGAGTATCTACCTCTCCCATTAAAGAGAGAGCAAGATTTTACGCGTTAGAGGGGGGAAAACACTCCAAAGGATATATCTATACATTGTCAATCGATCTACTCAAGAAATGTAATGTTGCAATATATAGAGTTAAGGATTTTGCAACATATCCAGCTGTCCCTGAGGATGATGAACATATACTAGTAGCAAACAATTTTCAGGAAATACCTAGTGCTGCAATCGTAACTATTGAGTTCATTGAAAATGATATTTTGTCTTGTTCCCACTTTCCAAGTGGGAATGCAGACTAATGCTATATACTCCCACTCAGGAGAGTGGGAGCGAGAAACTACAAAGCTGGATTCCCGCCTTCGCGGGAATGACGGGATTCGTAGATTTTCCAAAATTCCTGTATAATATTCCGTAAGATTACACGGGAGATTACGATGGTAGCCTATAAACCAAGTGAACTGATGAGTTCGACCGATGTCGCCAAAAACTTTGGAGCAGTCCTCTCCAAACTTGCAAGCCACGAAGTGGATAAAATCTGCGTACTGCGAAACAACAAACCCGAAGCGGTAGTCCTCAGCGCTCTCGAATATGAACAACTCCATGATTATCGCTATTGGAACACGATGAGCGAAAAAGAGTATCTCCAAAAAGCACATGAGAGTATCGACAGTTCACGAGCATATTCTTTAGAAGAAGCGGAAAAAACGTTAGATGAAGCGTTAGCACGTTATGAATTCTTGATACAAAGTGCCAAAAAAATTGCCAAGTCAGCAAAAGAAGAATATGATTTACTCAATGGATGAGATTCATATTTATTCATTCTGAGTCTATCCTTTAGGTTTTGTCACGATAAAATAACAAGAATAACTCGAAACTAAATGCAGGAGGATTAGGTGTTCCTAACTAAGCTCATTAATCCCATCGTACATGCTATACGGTTTAAAAAGATAGTCAAAATGGCGGAAGATGGGGATGTAATGCTCCAAAATAAGCTCGGTGTGATGTATCACAACGGCACCTACGTCAAACAAGACTACGCACAAGCCCTCTATTGGTACACCAAAGCCGCACAGCAAGGATACGCTCCCGCACAAACCAATCTGGGTGAGATGTTTGAGTACGGATACGGTGTGGCTCCCGATGATACGGAAGCGGCGCATTGGTACCAAAAAGCGGCAAAAAAAGGGGATGCTATCGCCCAAAATGCCTTTGGATGGATGCTCGAGAGCGGCAGAGGGGTGGAGCAAAACGAGACGGAAGCCCTCCACTGGTACCATAAATCGGCGGAACAAGGCAATCCCGATGCCCAGTTTAATCTCGCCGAGATGTATTATGCCGGCAGAGGTGTCGAGCAAGACTACAAAGAAGCATTGCACTGGTATCGCAAAGCCTCAGACCAAGATCATGCCCCCGCACAAACCGCGTTAGGGTTGATGTATGTGAGAGCGCAGGGGGTGATCCAAAATGATGTTCAAGGGATTGAACTCTTTCACAAAGCGGCGTTACACGGATACACCGACGCGCAAGTACGATTAGCCGAAATGTATGAGGGGAGAAAAGAGCCCAAAAAAGCGTTTAAATGGTACATCAAAGCGGCACAGCAGGGGAATGCGGAAGGGCAAACAAATCTTGGGCTGATGTTTGTGTTCGGAAACGGAATCATTAAAAACAGCGTTATCGCGTACGCTTTATTGCAGATGGCGGTCGAGAACGGTAGCGAAACGGCCAAAGAGATACGCGATACGATAGCCAAAGAGCTCTCTTTGACCCAAAAAGAAGAAGTAAAAATGATGCTCAAAGAACCCGACAAAATGTGGAAGCTGATTGAAAATTATTTAGATAAAAAGATAGAGAAATGACCCAGAGCGAATACCAAAATGCCGTAAAACAACTTCAAAAATACTCCTACCACTATTATGTCCTCGATGATCCTATTACGACCGATGAAGAGTACGACATCCTCTATCACCAAGTGGTGGCGTATGAGCATGAACATCCGAGCGAGATTATCAGCGATTCTCCGACACAGCGGGTAGGGGATGTTCCGCAGGACAAGTTCGACAAGGCACAGCATCTCAGCCGAATGTGGAGCCTCGAAGACCTCTTTAACCGAGACGAGTTGGAGACGTGGGTAAACCGTATCACGAAAGGGTACGGGGATGTCCGTTTTTACTGTGAGCCGAAGTTTGACGGGGCGAGTCTGAATCTGATCTATGACAACGGCACATTGGTGCAGGCGATTACCCGAGGTGATGGGGTAGAGGGGGAAGATGTCACCCAAAACGCCAAAACGATCCAGTCGATCCCTCTTCGTATCGAGTATACGGGGCGGATTGAAATACGGGGCGAGGTGGTGATTTTCAAAGAGGATTTTGAGAAGATCAACGAAGAGCGTTTACGCAACGGCGAATCGCTGTTTGCTAACCCCCGCAATGCGGCGGCGGGGAGTCTTCGTCAGCTCGATACCCGTATCACCGCGTCACGCCGTCTGGTGTTTATGCCCTACGGTATCGGGGCTAATGTGCTAGAGATCAAAAATCTCTCGGAGCGGATGGAGTGGGTGTACGCTTTGGGCTTTAGAAATCCCCACATGACCCATTTGTGCGAGAGCGCCGACCAGATCGAGACCTTTTACCATGAAATGCGCGTTGAGCGAGATAATTTCGCGATGCTGTTGGACGGGATGGTGATCAAGGTCGATTCCGTTGCCGTTCAGGACGAATTGGGTTATACGGTCAAAAACCCTCGTTGGGCGGCGGCGTACAAATTTCCCGCGATCGAGAAACTCACCACGCTCAAAGAGGTGATCATGCAGGTGGGGCGCAGTGGTGTGGTAACTCCCGTCGCTATTGTCGAGCCTGTAGATATAGAAGGGGTTACGGTCGAGCGTTCAACGCTCCATAATTTCGATGAGATCACACGTAAAGACATCCGAATCGGGGACAAGGTGATCATCCTGCGTAGCGGTGACGTCATCCCTAAAATCGTCAAAGTGATTACGGCGGAGCGGAGCGGAAATGAGCAAATCATCCCCCGACCGACGCAGTGCCCCGTATGCGGAAGCGAGCTTCTCGATGAGGGGGCGCTCATCAAATGCCAAAACATGGGGTGCGAAGCGCGGGTGGTGAACTCGATCATCTATTTTGCCTCGAAACAGTGTCTCAACATCGACGGGTTAGGGGATAAGATTGTCGAAGCGCTTCACAGCTCTGGGATGGTGCGAGAACTCAGTGACCTTTTCAGTCTCACGATGGAACAGCTCCTTAGCTTGGAGGGGTTCAAAGAGAAAAAAAGCCGTAATCTCATCGATGCGATTGCGGCGGTCAAAGGGTGCGATTGCTGGCGATTTATCAATGCGCTGGGGATCGAGCATATCGGCGAAGTGGCATCCAAAACGTTGTGCGGTGCATTTGGAACGGCGTTTGATACGGCAAGCCGTGAAGAGATTTTGGCACTCGAAGGGTTCGGGGGGGAGATGGTTGAGTCAATCCTCGAATTTGTCCGTGTGAATAGTGAGAAAATAGAGACGTTGAGAGCGATTTTAAATCCCGTAGCGCCTGTAAAAATCGAAGCTCACGAAAACCCGTTCAAAGGCAAAAGTGTCGTCATCACGGGCTCGATGTCAGTACCGCGTGATAGTATCAAAGCGATATTGGAAGAATTAGGGGCGAAAGTTGCCTCCTCCGTGTCGAAAAAGACAGACTATGTCGTGTACGGTGAAGATGCGGGGAGCAAGTATGATAAAGCGGTGGAATTAGGAGTAACACTTCTTACTGAATCGGAATTTAGAGAAAAGATGGATCCCCGGATCAAGTCCGAGGATGACGGGGATCGTCATTCCCGCGAAGGCGGGAATCCAGCTCAAGAATTATCGGCGCTTTCCGATAGCGGATCGGTGACGCAAGGGGCTAGTGTAAAGCCGAAAAATAGTCTTTTTGATTAAATAGGCGAGGTAGCCCTTTACTTTGATCCCTCCAGGGAGTAATCCCACCCCGTATTCGCCTCCCAGAGCGATCATCACCCCCTGATTTTTATATCGAAACGGTTGTTTAGCTTTTCCGCTGAGGGTACGGAGGATATTTTTAGCCACACACTCGGCTCCCCGTTCGGCGAGCTGTGCGGTCGGCGGGATAAATTTGCCGTTCTCATCAAGGGCATTGGTTATATCGCCGATAGCGTAGATATTCGGATTGTTGGGGATATTGAGGTTCTCATCGACATTCAAGTGCCCCTTAGGGGTTGTTTCAAATCCGAGATGCTGAGTCAGCGTCGAGGCAGCGATCCCTCCGGTGAAGATCATAAACTCGAAGCTGAGCGTTTTGCCGTTATCGAGGAGAATCTCATTGGCGCGCACCTCGCTGATACGGTTGTTGTGCCAGACATGAACCCCCAACTGGATCAGCCGATCGTGGGCATTTTGGATCAAAAACGGATCCATTCCGAAAAGAATCGATTCATACGCATCGATGAGGTAGACATCCACCCCGCGGCATCCGAAATTGCCGTTTTGATAAAAATGGTTGGCATACGCCGCCATCTCTGCGGCGATCTCTACCCCAGAGAGTCCCGCTCCGCCGATGACGATGTTAAACGGTTCTACTTCACAACCGCGTGTTTGGGCTTCGATACGGTTGAGGAGGGAGCGTTCAAACTGCTGTTTGAAATCGAGTGCAGAGGGGATACTTTTGACCCCGTGGGTATGTTCTCGAAGCCCTCTGATAAAATCGGGAAAATAGGTTCGGCTTCCGGTCGCGATGATGAGGTGATCGTAAGAAATGGTTGATGTCGGTGTCGAAACGCTCTGAGCGGCGGTATCGATGCCGTTTACCTCTTCACAGATAAAGTCGACTAAACCGAAGCTTTTGCAAAGCGAGGGGAGATCGATCATCACCGCCGACATATCGACCTTGTTGGCGATAAAATCGTACACTTCGGCTTGCATATAGTGGTAAGGGTTCTTGTCGATGAGGGTGATAGAGATACGGCTGTGATTGGCGAGTCTCTCCATCGCACGGATACCCCCATACCCCCCTCCGATGATGACTACATGAACTGATTGCATTTGAACCCTTGAGCTAAAACTGATTCGCAATGGTATCCTAAACAAAATTATGTCACGATAACGTACTTAAAATATAATGGAACACGATGAGACTTGATAGTTATTTGGTAGAAAACGGCCTTGTAGAGAGCCGTACGAAAGCGCAAGCCCTTATAAAAGAGCACGCTGTGAGCGTAGAGGGGAAAATTATCGATAAAGTTTCGTTCGACGTAGCGGAGGGGATGGCTGTCGAAGTCGCCGATACCGAAATCTATGTGAGCCGTGCGGCGATTAAACTCAAAGGGTTTCTCCCTCATACCGAATGGAACCTGAATACCCTTCGTGCACTCGACATCGGCTCCTCTACGGGAGGATTTACCCAAATACTCCTCGAAAACGGTGTGGAGAGCGTCACCTGTGTCGATGTGGGGAGCGATCAGCTTCATCCTTCCTTGCGGAGCGATTCACGCGTAATCGTCCATGAAAATACCGACATCCGCTCCTTTAGCGCTGAAACTCCGTTTGATATAGTGACGTGCGACGTTGCGTTTATCCCGTTGGAACTGATCCTTGAATCGATCGATAAACTTGCTTCGAACTACATCGTTCTTTTGTTTAAACCGCAGTTTCAAGTGGGGCGTGAAGTGAAACGGGATAAAAACGGGGTGGTGAAAGACGACAAAGCGATCGGGAAGGCGATGATCCGTCTCGAAGATGCGTGCGCCTTGATGGGATGGAAATTGATTGCCAAAGAGGTGGCTCATATTGCCGGCAAAGAGGGAAATCAGGAGACGTGTTATGGCTTTGTCAAAGGTTGATGCGATCGCCATCGGCGGATTTGACGGGATGCACATCGGGCATCAGCAACTTTTTAACGAACTGGGGAAAAACGGGGCTATCGTCGTCATCGAGACGGGATATGCCAACCTTACCCCCGGGCGTGAACGCGAACACTACACCCACTATCCGATTGTCTATTACTCATTAGAGGATATTCGTCACTTGGAGGGGGAGGAGTTTGTCGCGATGCTGCGAGAGCGTTTTCCCCATTTGCGTAAAATCGTCGTCGGATATGATTTTCATTTCGGGAAAAACCGCCGTTACTCCCATGCTTCGTTGGGCGAGTTGTTCGAAGGAGAGGTCACCGTGATCGATCAGGTGTGTATCGAGAACGATTCGGTCCATTCGCACAAAATCCGCAACAAAATCCAAATCGGCGACATCAGCGGAGCTAACCGCTTTTTGGGACACAACTATTGTGTTAAGGGGAAGGTGATCCGAGGGCAGGGGATCGGGAAAACCGATCTCGTCCCCACCATCAACCTCGAATGCAAGGGGTATTTGCTTCCGTATGAGGGGGTTTATGCGGCATTGACCCGTATTGATGAGGAAGAACATTTCCACCCTTCGGTCGTTTTTGTGGGGCATCGCGTCACCACCGATGGCACTTATGCGATTGAGAGCCATATTTTGAGCGAAAATATCGGCAGTTGTGAACGTGCGACGATTAGTTTTGTCAAATTTTTACGCAAAAATCAGAAGTTTAATTCACTCGAAGAGCTTAAAAAAGCGATAGGTGATGATATTTTAAACGCACGACGTGAACTGAAACATCTGAGTTTATAGGAATTTAATCTCTCTTAGGGTAAAATCCCGCTAATTTTTCATGCAAAGGAACGCTACTTATGGGTGAGTTGTTTACCTTCTTCGGCCTTATCAGCCACGAACATACGTTCATTTTTCTCACACACATGTTGCTTACAGCGGCAATCGTGTTGATTATCGCAAAAATGGCGACTTCAAATCTCCGTCTTGTTCCAAGCGGAGCACAAAACGTAATGGAAGCGTATCTTAGCGGTGTTCTTGCTATGGGTGCGGACGTTATGGGTAAAGCGGAAGCACGTCGTTATCTTCCTCTAGTCGCTACTATCGGTCTTTTCGTCGGTATCGCTAACGTTATCGGGGTAATCCCGGGTTTTGAAGCACCGAGTGCGTTTTTGGATTTTACCCTTGCATTGGCATTGGTAGTTTTCACGTACTATAACTTCGAAGGTATTCGTCGTAATGGACTTATCAGCTACTTCAAACACTTTATGGGTCCTGTATGGTGGTTGGCATGGTTGATGTTCCCGATTGAGATCGTTTCACACATCTCTCGTATCATCTCTTTGAGCTTCCGATTGTTCGGTAACGTCAAAGGGGACGACATGTTCTTGATGGTATTGTTGATGTTGGCTCCATGGATTCTTCCAATCGTACCGTTTGCATTGTTGACGTTCATGGCATTCTTGCAAGCGTTCATTTTTATGATGCTCACCTACGTTTACCTCGGTGGTGCGGTTCTTCTTCACGACGACCACTAAGACCTTTTGATGAAGCGAAGTACGTTCGACGCGCTTTTAAGCTTCCTCGGAGGCGTCTCCTGGGCTTTCGTTATCGTCGGAGCTTGGGTCACTTTCCAATCGTTTGTTTTCCTCGGTATCGTTCCCGCAATCATGTTTACATTCATCTTTATCTTTTTAGCGATATTTTTGCTATTGGTACTAGAGACAATGTCGATGGCGCGAGATCGTAACGATATTCTAAAAAAACAAAATGAACTTCTCGAAGAGATTCGAGAGAGTATTAAAACTCCCCCTTCGGACGCGTGAAAAGTTATCTAATCACCGATCCCTCCTACTACGGCAGTACGCCCGATACCATCGAATCGGCATTAGATGTCATCTATTCGCATAGGTTTCCCGATTTTGCACTATTCAGAGACAAGCAAACCTCAAACTATGCTGATCTCTCACATACGTTTATAACGCTCTCCCGAGCGTATAAAATTCCTCATGTTTTACTGCACGGTGATTATGCACTTGCAGCTGAATTAAAAGCCGATGGGGTGCATTTCACCTCTACACAATTTGATGAGATACCAGAGGCAAAAAAACAGGGGTTATATGTTGTTATCAGTACCCACTCGTATGAAGAAGCACTCAAAGCGCAAGACTTAGGTGCCGATGCGATCACCTACAGCCCGATTTTTCACTCTCCTGAGAAGGGAGAACCCAAGGGTTTAGACGATTTAAAAGAAATAGTGGCTAAAATAAGAGTACCTATTTTTGCGCTCGGCGGAATTACGACCGAGGATCAGATAAAAGCGGTCGAAGAGTGCGGAGCCTACGGCTTTGCCTCCATCCGCTATTTTATATAAACCAAGGGATTTTCTCACATGTTTGAAACCATTATCGGTTTGGAAGTTCACGTCCAGCTCAACACTCAGTCTAAACTTTTTTGCACCTGTCCTACGAGTTTTAACCACGAACAAAATACTAACACCTGTCCGACGTGTTTGGCACTTCCCGGAGCACTTCCGGTGCTAAACCGTGAGGCACTCCGCAAAGCGGGGATGTTCGGTACTTCGGTAGGGGCGACGATCAATCGCACGTCATTTTTCGACCGTAAAAGCTATTTTTATCCCGACAGCCCGAGTGCCTATCAAATTACCCAACTCTATACCCCGATTGTCGAACACGGAAAACTCGTGATTGATTTCGAAGACGGCTCAAACAAAACGATCCGTATCAACCGAGCCCATATCGAAGCCGATGCGGGAAAAAACATCCATGACGGCGCGATTTCAAAAGTGGATCTAAACCGTGCAGGGACGCCGCTCCTTGAGATCGTCTCCGAACCCGATATGCGTTCTGCCGAAGAGGCGATTTTGTATCTCAAAAAGCTCCACTCCATTGTCCGTTATATCGATATAAGCGATGCGAACATGCAAGAGGGGTCGTTCCGCGTTGACGTCAACGTCTCTATCCGCCCCAAAGGGGATGAGAAACTCTACACCCGCGTCGAGATCAAAAACATCAACAGTTTCCGCTTCATCCAGCGGGCAATCGAACTCGAAGTAGCGCGTCAGAAAGAGGCGTGGGAAGACGGTGTTTATGAGAGTGAGATTGTTCAAGAGACACGATTGTTTGATCAAGTGAAACAAGAGACACGCTCTATGCGCGGTAAAGAGGAAGCGGCGGATTATCGCTACTTTCCTGAACCCGATTTGCTTAAAGTGGTTGTGGATGATGCGATGTATGAACAAATCTGCACGATCCCTGAGCTCCCCGATGCGAAAAAAGAGCGTTTCGTTAACGATTTTGCGATTAGCGAATACCACGCATCGCTCATCACCGCTGATTTGGAAAACGCGCACTATTTTGAAGCGATGTTGGAGCAGGGGATTAGCCCTAAAAACGCCGTAACGTGGCTCATCGTTGAGCTGCAAGGGCGTCTAAGCGGCGGTGTGAGTCCATCAACCTCACCGATCAGTGCGGTGATGCTCGGAACATTGGTCAAACGTATCGAAGAGAGCGTTATCAGCGGTAAAGCGGCGAAAGAGGTTCTTGATTACCTCCTTGAAAACGGCGGAGACATCGATGCCATCATCGAGAAACTCGGACTCAAACAGGTGAGCGATACGGGTGCGCTTGAAGCGTTGATCGATGAAATCTTGAATGCTAATGCCGATAAAGTAGCGGAGTATAAATCGGGGAAAGACAAACTTTTCGGTTTCTTCGTCGGGCAAGCGATGAAAGCGTCCAAAGGTTCGGCAAACCCGAATACTCTCAACGACATTCTCCAAGCTAAATTAGCGCAATAAGAGTTATTGTGATCGGTAGATGGATAGTAGGGATCGCATTTTTTCTCCAAGCTTCCCCTCGCTATCGTCATCTCAAAAAGTTCTTTCATAACCTTCTCGAAAACACTTCCTATCCGTATAAAAAGTTTTTTGATTATACGATGATGGTACTGATTGTTATCAGTGTTTATATCCTTGTACATCATGTTAAATATGAGGTAAAACCCGATTGGCTCTTTTTTAACAATTACGTTATTTCGGTTATCTTTTTGATCGAATATCTACTCCGATTTTGGGTCTACAGTGATAATTCCAAAGCGATTATCGAGCAGTACGAACACGATTTGTTTTTACAGCGTCCGTTCAAAATACTCACCGTATTGCATCATATTGTTTTGACTAAATCGAAATTTGTTTTTTCCACTTCCGCCATTATCGATCTGCTCGCCATTATGCCGTTTTTCCATGAGATGCGGTTATTGCGGGTCTTTATCCTTTTTCGGGTATTCAAACTTTTCCGCTATACCAAAAGCTTGCAGCAGTTTGTCTCTATCCTCTCGTCTAAAAAATTTGAGTTTCTCACATTGGGGATGTTTGCCGGTGTTATTATTACCGTTTCATCCGTTCTCATTTATGTTATGGAAGCAAATAACCCGGATTCTCCGATCAATACTCTGTTTGAAGCAGTCTACTGGTCGGTGGTAACGATTTTTACGGTCGGATACGGTGATTTTGTCCCTGTAACCAGTGAGGGCAGAACGGTTGCGATGGTCATCATCGTCGCGGGGATCGCGGTTATCTCTTTTGCCACTTCAATCGTCGTATCGGCATTTACCGAAAAGCTTGATGAGATCAAAGAGGATAAACTGATCGATGACGTCTCCAAGGTGGATCAGTTTTATCTCATTTGTGGCTATACCCCTTTAGCCGCACAAGTTGCCCACCGATTTTTAAAAACCGGTAAATCGGTCGTTATTTTAGAGAGCAATCACAAAAAAGTTGCCGAAGCACAAAAAGAGGGATTTTTAGCCCTTACACATAATCCTGCGTCTCTCCACTCGTATCATACGATCCGCATCAACTTTGAAACGCAAGTGATTGCGGCACTATTGCTGGAGGAAAGCGATGTTTTGAATGTCTACACGGCATTGACGATACGCGAAATTTCTAAAAAAGTTCAAATGCTCTCTATTTTGCATCATCATGAAAACCGCCGAAAGCTCTCATTGGCAGGTATCAACGAGATCGTCTATACGCAAGAACTCATCGGTTTGATGAGCAAAGAGGTGAGCGGACGACCGGTGGCATTTGAGGTAATTCACGCACTGCGTTCTGAAAACAGCGGTGTTTTTATCGAAGAGATTGTTTTAGATTCCATTATGGCGAATCAGTTTTTTGAGACGGCAAAACTCACTATGTTTCACAAGCGGCTCATCGTCCTTGGGGTTTATAAACAGTTGAGCAAATCATTTTTCTTTAACCCATCCAACTCTCTTTTGGTGGAAGAGGGTGATGTCGCTATTGTGGTGGGTACCCGCTCATTGATCGATGAGTTCAAGTCTTTGATGCGGAGGAAGAAAAGACGATGAATTATAACAGTGCAATCGTATTCGGATTTAATGAATATGCGAAACAAATAGCGGTGCAGATTGCATCGGAATATAGTTCTTTTGCTGTTTTTGTCATGAATGAATCAGAGCTGAATGCGGCAAAAGCGGCGGGGTTTGAAGCGGCATTGTTTGATTTAGGGGAAGATTGGAGAGTTATTGAGGATAAGTTTGATCCGAATAGTTTGATTGTTTTCTGCGCATTGGACAAAGATGCCGAGAATGTTTTTCTCACCATATCGCTTCGTTCGATTTTTGAAGAACTTCCTATCATTGCTTTGGCAGGAGACCATGAGAGTGCGGCAAAGATGAAAAGTGCCGGAGCTAACAAGGTGATGGCAACACAGCAGATTACCGCCAATATTATCACTGAGATGTTAGAGAAACCGACGGTGACCGAAGTACTGCATGATATTTTGTACGAGCAGTCATTTTTAAAAATCGCCCAAATCACGGTTCCGCAGAACTGTTTTTTAGTCGGGAAGCATCTGCATGAGATCGATTGGGGGGAAGAATTTGATATTCTTGTCCTCGCCATCGTCGATCATCAGCTCTCGGCAACGTTTAGTTTTACCTCAAAAGGGCACCACCATCATATCGATCCTGATGATGTTTTAGTGGTAGTCGGATACGATGACAGTATTATGGCGTTGTCTGAAGCGATGGGAGTGGTAAAATGAGGGTAGGGGTTATCGGAGCGGGTAAATGGGGGGAAGCGTTAGCGTTTGCTATGTCGGAAAAAAATGAGGTTATCATTACGTCACGTACTCCGCGTGATTGGGATAATTTCAGATCACTCGATGAAGTACTCCGATGCGAATACCTGATTATTACCGTTCCGGCACAGCAAGTCGCACAATGGCTTAAAGAGAATTTTACCTTTTCAGGGCAAAAGATTCTCGTTGCGGCAAAAGGGATCGAAGCCTCCAGCGGACGGTTTTTGAACGATATTTACGCAGATTTCATCCCTACGGGCAATTTGGCTTTTTTATCGGGTCCCTCGTTTGCTATCGAAGTAAAACAAAAACTTCCTACCGCTCTCGTGATCAATTCGGAGTCTCTGGAGACGGCAAGCGAATTTGCGGCACTTTTTCCGAGTTTTATCCGTACCTATACGAGCACGGATGTGATCGGGGCGGAGATTACGGGTGCGTATAAAAATGTCATCGCTATCGCGGCGGGAATTTGTGAGGGGCTCTCTTTGGGGCATAATGCGGCGGCGAGTTTGATCGCACGCGGGCTTGTCGAAATGCAGCGTTTCGGGAAAGCATACGGCGCGAGTGATGAGAGTTTTCTAGGGCTGAGCGGGGCAGGGGATCTGTTTTTGACCGCCAGTTCGTCGATGTCTCGTAACTACCGTGTGGGGCTTGGTTTGGCGAGTGGTAAAGACAAAGAGCAGGTCTGCGAGGAAATCGGTGAGGTGAGCGAGGGGATCGGAACGGCGTATGCGCTTCACGAGATTGCGTTAGAGAGAGGGATTTATCTCCCTATTGCGGCGGAAGTGTATGCTATTTTAGAGGGGAAATCACCTCGACAAAGTTTAAAAGATCTAATAGAGAGGTAATTAAATGCTAGTTCATATCGTGATGTTTCAGTTTAAAGATGAGAACAAAGAGTCGAATATGGTTCGTGTGAAAGAGATGCTCGAAGCACTTCCGGGGAAAATCAATACGTTGCATTCGATGGAAGTTGGGATTGACATCAGTCAAAGCCCCCGTTCGTTTGATATGGTTTTAGTCTCAATGTTTGAAGAACAGGCGGCATTGGACGTTTATGCGACTCACCCTGCTCATTTGGAAGTGGTGAGTGTGATCAAAGAGGTGACGACCCTCTCTAAAGTGGTCGATTATATACAATAAGGGTATGTGTGAACGAAGCGTTAAGTATAGAAGAAAATCCTATTAAGCCGTTTTATAACAAATATAAAATTCATCTCTCCGTTGCGGCGGCGGTACTCGTTGTCGGTGTCAGTGCATTTGCCCATTATAAAAATGAGCGGGTAAAAGGGGAGTTGGTCAAAGCGATCAGCGAATATCAAGAGGGGCTGGTAGTCATAGGCGGTGAGATGAAATACACTGCAATCGATTGCAGCGGTATTATTACGACCGATTGTGAGATTGAAGCGATAAAGTTTTCACTCATGGGGCAAGAACAGCTCTCCATCGGCGCTCTTCGTTTAGGTGATGTTGAAGAATTTGCTAAATTTAAAGCCTTCGGCAAAGGGGAAAATGTTGATGCTTCTATCGATATAGAAGCTGATAACGTGGTGCTACCTAAACCGCTTATTGCACAGTTGATTTCTCAAAATGTGAGCAATGCATTCCAACAAGACACTCTTGAGAAGCTAAATTCACTCAATTTTGCGCTCAAAGGCGAAGTAGAGGGGACGCAAACGAATATGAAGCATGTGGAAATAGAGCAATTCCGTATTGATAACGCGATCATGCCGTTTGAATTCTCGATGAGCGCTCGTGACGTTTCTAACGGTTCTCCTGACGCTATGATACTGGAACATTTCGCCCTTGTATTGGAAAACCGTGCAATATCCGATGTTACCTATGCCTCGGTTAAGAACTTTGCCGATACTCTCCCGCAAGAGGACAAGGCTTTATTTCTAAAAGAGTTTTCTCTTACCCCTATCGATATGAACGATAAAGATAAAGCGGCTGTTTCGATCAATACCGCGATTGCCAAACGGTTTGAATCTGATTTGCCCAATACTCAGGGAATCGTTGAAAAAGACTTGATTCGGGCAATGATTCAAATGCTCAAAGGTAAAGCCGATGAGATCACACTATCGGGTAAAAATCAAAAAGATATGACGATAATTCAAATACAAAATGCGTTGCAACAATCAATAGCGATGAGTGATGAAGAAGCGCGAAAATTTATGGATGATAAATTTAAAATAGAGGTTGAGACAGATTAGACTGTCTCATTTTTTGGCTATTTTATTTTTCTGGATTGACGCTCTTCGATGAGCATAGACCCTAACACTTCGACCACCTCTTTACTCGCTTTTTCTGCTTGTTTGAAATGCTCTATCATATTTGCCGCTTCTTGGGAACATTTATTGGATTTGACGCATTCAACGGCGGCTAAAATATTATCATGTACGGTTTTATGCGGTAACTCTAGTCTTCTAAAACTTGGAGTTTTACCGAATATCTCTGATCCTTTGCCCCCTTCTGCCCATTTACCTAATCGGCAGTGATGGTGGTCTGCAAACTCATCGTCTACTTTGAGGTTAAAGACGCTTTTGTACCCTTTTGCTTTAAAGAGCAAATGGTCAAGTTTTACCAAAATCATAAATACGGAATACAAAACATTGGTTGAGTCGTTATCGATGGTTTCGGTTTGGAGCCCTAAATGGGAGAGAACCTCGTTAAAAGACTCTAACTTGTTACTTGAAATGGATGAGATTTCCTCCATTGAGCTGGAGCGTTCATAAATTTCGGTAGCATTTTGTTTGAGGCTTTGGACACTGATCTCTACTTCTGCGGTCGCTTTTTGTGTTCGCTCAGCCAGTTTGCGTACTTCATCGGCAACGACGGCAAAACCGCGTCCGTGTTCTCCCGCACGTGCCGCTTCGATGGCAGCATTTAAGGCTAACAGGTTGGTTTGATCGGAGATGTCTTTGATAAGGCTGATAACCGAACTGATTGAATTGACACTCTCATTAAGCGAAGAGACTGAATCATAGTTTTGGGTAATATTGCTAACAAGATTCTGTTGAGTTTGTAACAGCTCGCTGATTTCATGATTGATTTTGGTCGTACTTGCACGGTTGTTTTTCGTAAGAACTTCGATGTCTTCTAAATGTTTGACGTTTTCCGATAAATCAGTTTGTAATTTAACGAGATCGTTCTGACAGGCATTGGTCAAACTCTCTGTCAGCTGACGGATGAGATCCGCCATTTTGGCTTGGGCTATTAATTCTTGATTCTCACGTAGTAAACGTTCATTTTCGTCTTTGAGAGAATTATTTTCTTTTTCAATTTTTTTTATCTGCTCTTGTAACGGGAAAAGCTGATCATCACAATTATGACTTTTAAAAAACATTTACGAGACTCCTGCATGAATAGGTGCAAAAAACCAGTTTGACGTAAAAACTGATAAATTTGTCAATGATTGTAATAAAAGAGCGTTTGTAAAAGGTTTCGTTAAACTGATTTTGGGTTAAAATAAGGGAAAAAAATGAGCAAATCGAATAATGAAAATCAAAAACAGTGATAAAACAATATTAATTGTTGAAGATGACGTGGAAAGTAACAATAACATATCGTATTTGTTAAGATCGAGATTTTCTGAAGTCCTAAGTGCGTATGACGGCATGGAGGGGTGGCGTATCTACTCGGAACGCATGCCTGATGTTATTTTAACGGATATTGAAATGCCCAAAATGGACGGGCTGGAGTTGATACGGCGAATACGTGAGAACGATAAAACCACTCCCATTATTGTTTTGAGCTCCTATTCGCATCAGCACTATCTCCTTGATGCGATACCTTTGAAACTCGAGGAGTATTTGATCAAACCGATCACACTGCCAAAATTGAACCAATTGCTCCGAATATTGGAACAAAATGATAAGCATGACGTATTGAAATGTGTGGATATTTCTGAGAACATACGGTACGATTTTCAAGCTAAAACGATTATACAAAACGGTATTGTTTTACGCCTCTCCCATTTAGAAATCTCATTATTGGAACTCTTATTAAAACGCAAAGAACAGATTGTCTCCTATGAAGAGATCGAGTATGCTCTCTATGGAACACAAGAGATCAGCCGCAATGCACTTAAAATTATCGTGAGTAATTTACGTAAAAAAGTGATCGGTCTTAATATACAAGTTACCCCAAAGCTAGGATATAGGCTTTTATGAACGAATTTGTCCAGTACACCTCAAAGTCACATTTGTTTAATCTGATCGATCAAACCGATAGTCGACTCTCATTTGTGGATAACGACTATATTTATCGTGCGGTAAACTACGCGTACGTTAAAGGATTTAATCGCCCCTATCGGGATATTATCGGGCATTCTGTCGAGGAGCTGTTAGGGAGTGAAACGTTTAATACTATCGTAAAACCCAATTTGGACAGAGCATTGGCGGGGGAAGAGATCAATTACGAATCGTGGTTTAATTTTAACGAAACCCAGCGATTGTATATGTTGGTGCGACACCATCCGATATACAATGATGAAAATCAGATTATCGGAGTGGTAGTTACTACTACCGATATTACCGAACACAAACTACTCGAAGAGGAAAAAGAGATACAAAACAGATTGTTTATTGAGCAATCGCGCATGGCAAATTTAGGAGAGATGGTCGCTTTTCTAGCACATCAGTGGAGACGTCCGCTCCACACGCTCTCTACCTATCTGTTGCGAATGCGTCTTAAATTATTGGAACAATCGTCTAATGCGCTTGATGAGGAGTTGGAGCGCGGAGAAGAGATTTTGGAGCATCTTTCGCAAAGTTTGGAAAGTTTATATCACTTTCATAGTGATAAAGCGGGCATTGTAAATGTCAAAATATCGGTAGAAGAGGTTAGGCATCTTTTAGATCCACATCTCATTATGTCAAATATTGTGCTCGACATCGATTTACCTGAGACGATCGCGATAAATACGAAAGTGCCGAGCAGTCAAGTGCTTCACCTTTTTTCGGTATTTATCGAAAATGCGATCGAGGCGCTCGAAAAATCAGATCGAAACGATAAAAAAATAAGAGTATGCGGATGGGAGAATGTAGAAGAAGTGATGATCGATATTCGTGATAACGGAGATGGGGTGAGCGTAGAACAAGCGCATTCGATTTTTGATCCGGGGGTGAGTAGCAAAAGTGATTCGGGACATGGATACGGGCTTTATTTTGCCCATAAAATCGTGACCGAACAACTAGGCGGATTGGTAGAACTGATTCCAAACGAAGAGGGGGCTTGGTTTCGGTTAACGTTTCCGAAAATTAACAAAACGGTATTGAAAATAGGAAGATAGATGGGATGGACATGCCAGCATGACAGCAAGGGGTTCTGTAAACTCTTAAAAGTCTCTTGTCAGCCCGGTATAAAAGGGTGTATCCTCAATAAAGGGGCTGAAGTCGTTTTTACGACGGGCAATTACGAAGAGGATAAAAAAAAGGCTGAATCTCAGAGCGAAGAGATCGATTTTAAAAAACTTGCAAGAAGCAACTAGCTGTTTTTAAGCGCTTCGATCTCTTCGGCTTTTTCTTCTATGGTTAAAAGTTCATCGACTTTTTCTTCATAGAGCGCTTTGGTTTTTTCGAGTTCTTCGGCTAAAACGCTAATTCCGATTTTTTCGTATTGTTTCGGATCGGCTAACGAGGCGTTCAGCTCATCGATCTTGGCTTCGAGTGCTTCGATCTCGACGGGAAGCGTTTGCAGTGCACGTTGTTCGTTAAAGGTGAGTTTGAGAACTTTCGGCTTTTCGCTCTGCTGGGTTACAGTAGCGGCTGCAGATTTGGAAAATTCCGCTTCCATCGCATCCATCTCAAGCAACTCTTTTTCATCTTCGAGGTATTCGCTGTAAGGTTTGTAGCTCTCTTCGATGGTGCCGTCCCCTTTGAAGATGAAGAGTTTTTTAGCGATCTTGTCGACGAAATATCTATCATGGCTGACGAGAATAACGGCTCCGGGGAAACTTTGGAGCTTCTCTTCGAGGATGTTGATCGTAGGGATATCGAGATCATTGGTCGGTTCATCGAGGATGAGACAGTCCACTTTTTTGGTAAAGAGGAGGGCTAGGGCGACACGGTTTTTCTCTCCGCCGCTGAGAACCCCGACCTTTTTATCGAGAAATTCACGAGGGAAGAGAAAGTTTTTGAGATAGCCGTAGACGTGGTAATCTTGCCCCATAACATCGACCCGATCTCCCCCGTGAGGACAGAAGGTTTCGATGAGGTTGAGATTATCATCGAGCATTTCACGGTGCTGATCGAAATAGCCGATGGTGAGCTCTCCCATCTTGATGATACCGTTCGTCGGTTTGAGCCGTCCTAGTAGAGCTTTGAGGAGGGTTGATTTACCGCTTCCGTTCGGGCCGACGACGGCGATGACGTCTTTTTGTAAAATTCGAGTGGAGAAATTACGGATCAACTCTTTATCTCCAAGTTTTAACCCTAACTTTTCGACTTCAAAGAGCATTTTTTGGCGGTTGACCCCTTCACCTCGGTTGAAGTGTTTGGCTTCGCGCTCGAGTTCCAGTTTCATTTTACGGATTTTGCTCGGATTGTTTTTGGCATCTTCTCGCAGTTGTAAGACTCTCTGCTTTCGTCCTTCATTCCGTTTTAGACGTGCTTTCACCCCTCGACGGAGCCACTCGTTTTCGGTTTTGAGGAGTTTGAGTAGGTTATCGTGCTGTTGCGCCATTGTCCGTAAGAGTTCTTGTTTTTGTTCCAGATAGTTGCTGTATCCGCCGCTAAATTCACGAAGGGCACAATCTTCTACCTCGATGGTTTTGGTTGCGATCTGATCGATAAAGTAACGGTCATGCGAGATGAAGAGCAAGGTAAAGCGCTCTTTGAGGATCAGCTCTTCGAGAAACTCCACCATGTAGACGTCGAGGTGATTGGTCGGTTCATCGAGGAGGAGAATATCGGGTTTAAGGAGAAGCAGCGAGGCAAGGGCGACTCGGCGTTGTTCACCACCGCTGAGGAGATTAACCTTTTTATCCTCATACTCTTTGAGCATGAAATGGTGCATCACCCGCTCAATTTTATCATCGAGATTCCATGCGTTGTGGTGATCGAGAAAGGTAGTGAGACGTGATTGCTCTTGTAAGAGCGTTTCATTATCATATTGTTCGGCGAGGAGGGCTGAAATCTCATCAAAACGGACTTTCGCTGTTCGTAGTTCCCCTAAACCCGCTTCGATCGCTTCACGAACGTTATGAGCGGGGTCAAACGCGGGGACTTGGGAGAGCATTTTGATCTCGATCCCCTGACGGTTGATCCGCTCCCCCTCATCGGCATCGAGAGAACCGTGGACAATTTTCATGAGGGTGGATTTGCCGCTGCCGTTTTTCCCGACGATAACGACCCGCTCACCTTCGTCGATATGGAAGTTGATGTTCTCTAAAATTTTTTGGGCTTCGTAGTGTTTGCTGACACCTAGGAGATCGACTAATGCCATATGTGTTTTATTCCTATATGAGGATACTTCTGCGAATTATAGCGGAAGGGAGCTTATGCGGTACATTTGGTTGTTTACCTTGGTTAACACTTACATGACTAAATTGTGACCGTTATATTGGTATAATTAATAAAACAAAATGAGGAGAACATTATTATGAAAACTAAATCAACTTTGATTTTATCCGTACTATTGGCAACTGCGGTGAACGTGAGTGCCGGTGAGATAGACGGAGGCGCGGTAGTAGGCAGTATGGTCGGTGCGGGAGTCGGTTCTGCAGTCGGTTCAGCAACCGGCGGTAAAAACGGTGCGATTATCGGCGGCGGGGTCGGCGGTGCATTGGGTGCTGCTGTCGGAAGCAAAGAGACAACTCGTTCTACAACCCAAGTGGTTACACGAGAGAAAGTAGTCTATGTAGATCGAGATCGTGAACACCACGATAACGGAAAGCATAAAGGGCATCATAAAAATCACAATCGCGATTGATTGTGAACGTCACCTCTTAAAAACAATGATTACGTGAGAGATACCACGTCGCAATCGCGTAATCGTTGTAGGGGGTTTCCCTCTGCGCGAGCGGGATCGAATCGTTACGGAGTTTACTTCGGATGATTCCGAAAACGATATACCCTAATAACAATCCGCCGATGGCGATAAACCAATCACTCTGCCACCACACCAGCAATCCGATCATATAATTTCCATAACTGAGAAACCATCCTAATAGTCGTGCATAAAAACGACATTGTCTAGTCGGTAATGTCGGTGTGGGATCAATATGAAAGGTTAAATGCTCATTATTCATACGAAATGACTAAAGCTGCATTTTAGGCTCAGACGGTGGTTCGCTTTGAGCCATCAATGTCTCTTCCGTATGTTCAACTTCAGGTTGAACAAATACCTGCTCAAAAATCTCTTGTGCCGTGCTCCAACGGTTCTCTTTGGAATTGAGCATCACAATGAGACAGTCGTTGCCGTCTTTTTTGGCGCGGGCGATGAAACAAGCTCCCGCTTTAGAGGTGTATCCTGTCTTAACCCCTACCGCATATTCGTATTTCCCCAAAAGATGGTTGTGGGTTTTAGCTACGAATTTTCGGTTGTTATTGAGCGCATAATAGGTATGTTCATTTTGACGAGTAATATCGTTGAAGAGAGTATTTTGGATCGCATATTCGGCTAAATGGAGAAGATCAAGCGGGGTGGAGTGGTGGATACCGATGTCAAAGCCGCACGGATTGGTAAAAACGGTGTTGTCCATCCCGATTTGTACCGCTTTGAGGTTCATCATTTGTACAAACGTATTGAGATCTCCTCCAACAGCTATTGCAATCGCCATTGCCGCGTCATTATCGGATTTGATCATAGCGGCTTTGACCAAATCCTCAAGACGTATGACCTCCCCCTCTTTGTAGCCTGCTTTGGTCGGCTCAACTGCTATCATTTCGGCAGTAATCGTTACGGGGCGATCCAAATTCCCTTGTTCGATTGCCAACATAGCGGTCATAATTTTGGTCAGGCTGGCAGGTTTGACCTCTTTGAGAGCCTCTTTATCGTAGATGATTTCACTGTTTGTGAGCTTTTTGACAATAAGTGCTTCTACATTGAGTTTATCAAGTCTCTCTTTGTCAACCTCTGCGTGTAGTGAGAGGGAGAAAAAAAGTGCAAAAAGGGCTAAATATCGATATATCATACGTTTCGGTAACTTTTTAAAGGAATAGTTCTATTTCTTTATGATTCCTGAAAAATGTAAACAACGGGTCAATTGAGGGTAACTTCACCGTTTTTTTGATCGAGGTGTGGAAAATCGGAACGTATCACATTGTGCCAACATTTCTGTGTTACAATTATTTTAGTTCCAAAAAAAGGGTCATTATGTTTTCAGAATTTAAAAAGTTTCTTATCAGCGGAAATGTTGTCGATATGGCTGTCGGTTTTATCTTCGGTGCGGCATTTGCTACGGTAGTAAAATCGTTGGTTGCCAATATCATTATGCCGCCGGTGGGGTTGCTGATGGGCGGAGTCGATTTTTCATCGTTATTTATCGCATTGGACGGTAAAGAATACCCCTCACTCTCTGCGCTTGATGCGGCAGGTGCTCCGGCGATTAAGCTCGGGGTATTTTTTAATGATGCGATCTCATTTACCATTTTAGGTTTTGTGATGTTTATGATGGTCAAAGCCTACAACAAGCTTAAAGCCGCCGAACCTGTTGCCGCATCAGCACCAACGACGAAAATATGTCCTGAATGTGCGATGGAGATCCCTTTAGCCGCGAAGACATGTCCTCACTGTAGATCAATACAATAATTTAGGCGCTCGTATCGAGTACATTCCCCCCTAAAGAGGTGATTTTCTCATCGATTTTAGCCAAAGCTTTATCGAGTGTTTCATACGAGATATCAGGGAGTTTATCTCCCCACAGTTTTTCTGCTTCGTTAAACCCCTGTATGATTCCCTCCCGACCCGCTTTGAGTTTTTCGAGATCGTCACCGCCGCCGCTTAATACAAAATCCGATAGTCGCGCGGATGTTTGAGAGATTCCAAAAAATCCCTCTTCACTGACTAACGCTTTTGCTTCCTCAGGATTCATATCGGCGATCGGTTTTCCGGTATAGCCTATCGATTCAAAATCGATGGAATTGAGAATATCTTTGACTTTTGACCAATCAAAAGGTGCACTTTGAGCTTGGAGGTTGTTGGATGAATAGCTCTCTATTTGGAGAGAATATTCGACGAGGTATGCTTGGGAGAGGGTTTTACCCGAAATCTCTCCGCTTTTGATTTTTTCTTTAAAGTCTTGAGTCTCTTTGTCGTTTAATCCCAACGCACTTTTGGTGTAAGGATTGATCGATGTTCCGGTTCCGATTTGCATAAAAGCTCCTTTAGAACTGTATCCTATACTATCGGCAAATTACTCATAGCGTAAAGCGTCGATAGGGTTGAGTCGTGCCGCTTTGCGTGCCGGAAAATAGCCGAATACGATCCCGACGAGGGTGGAAAATAAAAAAGCGATGATGACGATCATCGTGTTAAAGATCAGAGGAAGATCAAAAAAGATACTGATCCCGATCCCAAAACCGATCCCCAAGAGAACCCCTATCACCCCTCCGAGTGAAGAGAGGACGATCGCTTCGACCAAAAACTGCAATAGTACCTCTCTTTCCAGTGCTCCTATGGCGAGCCGTATCCCGATTTCACGGGTACGTTCGGTGACAGAGACGAGCATAATATTCATGATCCCGATCCCTCCGACGAGGAGGCTTATTGTCGCTACAGCACCCAGTAAAACGGTGAGCATTTTGGTGGTGGAGGTGAGAGTTTGTACCACTTCACGTAAATCCCGAACATTGAAATCGTCTTCATCGCCGCTGCGGATATGGCGACGTTCGCGCATCATCCCCGTGAGAGAGGATTTTATATTTTCGATGTTTGACGCATTTTTTGCCGAGAGCATGATGATTGAAATATCTTGGTTTCCGCTGATGCGACGTTGGAACATACGGATCGGGACGACGATAATATCATCTTGATCCATTCCGAACATCGAGGCTCCTTTGGGGTGGAGCAGTCCGATTACTTTGCACGAAAAGTTCCCCAGTCGTATCGAGGCACCGATGGGATCTTGATCCCCGAATAGCTCTTTACGTATGGTTTCTCCGATGACACAGACCGCTTTTCCCCCTTGAAGTTCCGCCGGAGTAAATGCCCTTCCCGATTCAAATACCCAATCTTTGACAGTGAAATAGTCGTTATCGCTTCCGTCGATGGAGGTGGAGTAGTTCTGGTTTCCATAGACCGCCTGCATCCCTTTGGACGCGACGGGTGCGACCCCTTTTAATCCGCTGATTTCACGCTGAATGGTGGTAATGTCATTATGGGTGAACCGTTTTGCGGTGGCATCGGTTCCCTGAGGTCCGTGACGATCTTGCCCCGGACGGATAATGAGCATGTTACTGCCGAGTTTGGAGATGCTGTTGGTGACGTAGGCGGTGGTCGCATCCCCGAGCATGACCATGGCGATGACCGAAGCGACTCCGATAACGATCCCCAAAGTGGTGAGGATCGAGCGCAATGCACTACGGCGAATCTCTCGTAGAGCCAAGATAAAGGCATTCCAGATCATGTATGCGCCTTGTCGATCAGTCCGTCACGAAAGCGGATAGTTCTTTGAGCATAGGATGCCATATCATCTTCATGCGTGACCATAATAATCGTAATCCCTTTGTCACGGTTAAATGAGCGTAACAGCTCCATGACTTCGATGCTTTTGGCACTGTCGAGATTCCCCGTCGGCTCATCGGCGAGGAGAATGAGCGGATCGGTGACGATAGCACGGGCGATTGCGACACGCTGTTGTTGACCGCCGGAGAGTTCACCCGGTGTGTGATGGGCGACATGTTCCAATCCGACGCTTTTAAGCGCTTCGAGGGCTTTGGCTCGACGAGTCTCAGCATCTATCCCCCGATAGAGCAGCGGTAGCTCTACGTTTTCAACGGCTGAGGTTTTTCCCAACAGATTGAACCCTTGAAAGATAAAACCGATGTAGTTACGGCGTAGTAGCGCGCGCTGATCCCGACTCAGCGAGGTGACATTGACCCCTTCAAAGAGATAATCTCCACTGGTAGGGGTATCGAGGCATCCGATGATGTTCATCGCTGTCGATTTCCCCGACCCGCTGGGACCCATAATGGCAACAAATTCTCCATGCTCAATCGATAGATCGATCCCGCGCAGGGCATAGGCGGCCGCTTCTCCCTCTCCGTAGGATTTGGTGACACCCTCAAAGGCGATAACCGTGTTTTTCATCCCTAATTCTCTTGAATTCCGACGATAACCGTATCGTTTGTTGTGAGTTTAGAAGCGAGAATGGCGGTAGAAACCCCGTCGCTTTGTCCCGCCGTTACGTCGATTTTTATCGGCTGGTTATTTCGAAGTATCCACACCGATTTAGTGTTGGTGTTAGTATTATCTTGCGCTTTTTTGGTTTTGTCATTTTTATCTTTTGGAGGGGTAAATCGAAGTGCCGCATTAGGGACGGTGAGCATACGGTGCAACACTCCCGTGATTACCTGAGCGGTGGCCGTCATTCCGGGGCGTAGTTTTAAATCTGCATTAGGGACTTCGACGACGGCATCGTAGGTAACGACACCGTTGAGTATTTGAGAATTCAAACGAAGCTGTGTTATTACCCCTCTAAACTCTTGATTCGGATAGGCATCGACGCTAAAGGTTACGTTTTGATCCTCTTTCACCTCTCCGATATCGGCTTCATCGACACTGACGATCACTTTCATAGTGTTCAAACTTTTTGCCATCGTAAACAAAACGGGAGTTTGCATAGCCGCAACCACCGTTTGCCCCGGTTCCACTTTTCGGTTGAGGACGATCCCCTCAATCGGAGAAACGACGACCGCTTTTCGGAGGTTATCTTGACCGATGGCGAGTTCTGCTTGAGATTGTTGTGTTTGGGCAATGGCGGCGGCTACGGATGCTTTTGCCGATAGGAGGGCGTTATCGGCTTCATCTACCGCTTGTTTGGAGGGGTAATTCCCTCCGGTAGAGGTGTACATTTTGTGTACCCGTTCCCATTCGTTTTGGGCATTGGCGAGAGTTGCCTTTGCCACGGAGACATTCGCTTGGGCACGCTGCAAAGCGGCTTTGGCGCTTGTGACGTTAGAGGTGAGTTTTGTGGTATCGATCCGTGCCATGAGCTGTCCGACTTGGACGCGGTCGTTATAATCGACGAGGACATCGGTAATGGTTCCCGAAACCTCGATCCCTACATCGATGGTATTGGTGGGTTCCAGATTTCCCGTAGCGGAGACGGAGGTTGTGAGATCTTTTATCTGCACGGGAGCGGTAATGTATTGCGTTTTTTCACTTTGGTTTTGCTTGACCCACAGCACTCCGGCGACTGCGGCAAGTATTAGCACAAACACAGCAATAGCGTATTTTTTAAACGGTGATTTTTTTGGTGCATCGACTCCAAGCGTTTGTTTGATCGATTCGGTCGTTGGGTTCATCGGAGCTCCTTGGAAGTGTTGAGGGAAAAGTGGAGTTTGGCTAACTCGATTTGGATATTGATCTCATTGATTTTGATCTCTAGCTCTTCGATCGTTTTGGTGTTTTGGAGTGTTTGGAGATCATAGCCCGTTTTGGTTCCGACATTGACACCGGCTTGGAGTGCGCGAATCAATTCATCGTAGAGGATGAGGTTTTTAGTCGTGATAGCGATGTAGTCTCGGTAGCTTTGAATTTTTTCAAACACTTGGGCATATTGGGCGTTCAGTTCTCTTTTTTTATCGGCAGTTTTAGCCGCTTCTTTGAGATAGGTCGCTTGTGCTTCTTGGATCGTTGCTGAGGCGTTATAGACCAGCGGCAGTGTGAGTTGAACCCCAGCACTGTAATAATCTCCTCTGTAGTCTCCGCTGAGTTCTTTGGGATCGTAGTTACGATATCCGACAGAGCCATTAAGTGCGATAGAAGGGAGATAATTGGTAGCCGTTACCTCGGAGAAATTTTTGAGAGTATCGCTTTGCGCTTGTGCGTATTGTAAATCAAATTGGTTCGACATATAGTGCTCTTTAGCGATCATCTCAAATCGGGGGATCGGAAACGTTTCAGGGGTGAGATCGCTGATTTTTGCAATTTCCAAACGCTGTTCACTGAGCGCATATTTGAGGGAGATGAGGGTTTTTAGTTCATTACTTTTTGCCATGAACGCATTGTTTAGCTCAGTAATATCCACTTTTCCCGCATCGTAGAGTTGACGTTTGATAAAGATTTCGATCTCTTTGTTATCCAGACGTTTTTGACTTTGTTCCACCAAAGTACCGTTTTTTTGGTAGGTGAGGAGTGCGAGAAACAACTGTTGATTCAACGCCGCAATTTGTTGTTGATAGGCTATGGTCTCACTTTGTTTTTTGGCATCGGCGTAACGAATTTGATACATGATCCCGCCGGAGCGAAAGATGTCCTGAGAGATAGACGCGGAGATATTTTCGGTGTCACTATGATAATCACCCGTAGCGCTTTTGTCATAGCTATACGACGCATTGAGATTCAGCGGTGCGATCCAGTTCGTGCGGAGTTTTTCGTGTTCGGATTCATAAATAGATTGTTGTTGACGTAATATCTCTTGTTTTTCGCCGGAGAGGAGCGCATCATCACCGCCGTAGAGGTTAGTCATGAGAAATAAAGGTAGTGTAGCTAAATATCTTTTTTTCATCTCATCAGTGTATTCCTTTTTCGGTAACAAAAAAGTAAATCATGTCAATGAAATATAAATAGATAAAAAATAATTCTACACTTTTAGTGCAATCGGCTCGCATAGATATTTTTTATCTTTGGCGACCCGCGCACATTTCTCACATATAAACTTCGGCTTTTTGACAATCTTGATGATTTTTTTGAAATCGGTAGCTAATTCATTTTTTTTGAGTTTGCATAGTGTTTTCATGATAACCTCCGCACCCCAAAAAAGGGGATAAAATTAATCTAAATGTTCCCGTTTAAAATACTCTCGTCCCGCTTTGCACAATGGACATGCAACCGGAGCTTTTTTCCCGCGGTGGATATGTCCGCACACTTCGCAGACCCAAATCTCATCCTCTTCACTGGCAAAGAAACCATCGGCGATCAATGCTTCTTTGAGGGCGGCGTATTCACGTTCGTGCTCCACTTCGACTTTGCCGATGGCAGTAAAAAGCCGTGCTAACTCTTTATGTCCTTCGGCGGTTGCGATTTCGGCAAAGTTGGGATACATCACCGTGTGTTCATAGTTTTCTCCACCCATAGCGCTGTCGAGATTGGCGGCCGTCGCATCGACATCACAGCCGTGGATTAGTTTATGATACGCTTTGTACTCGGCACGGGCGTGGTACATCTCGTTATGTGCCGCTTCTCGAAAATGGCGCTCAACCGCGTGCCATCCTTCATCATGGGCGATGTCGGCAAAGAGTTCATATTTATTCCGCGCCATACTCTCACCTCCGAATGCTTTCATCAGGTTGACTGCCGTGAGACTTTTAGTGATCATCTCCATCTCATGTCCGCAGCAGACGAGAGTTCCCCCTCCGACGTTTTGTACTTCGACTTCATTTCCGCACGTATTGCAGTGGTAGGTTTCGTATTGACGCATAGTGACTCCTTTAAGGTTCATAACTCAATTGTAATGGAGTTTATATAAGATTGCATTAACGGCGTATTAACCGATTTCGAGTTTACTCTGAGATTGGATAAAATACCGATAATTAAATATCTATGTATTATAGGAAAATCGTGATTACCCGTCCCCTCATACTGTTCACCTGTACCCTTTCATTCGCTTGTGCCGAAGAGATACTTCAGCTCGATAAAATATCGGTCGAAGAGACCTATAGCGTCATCGAAGAGCGCAAAGATAACTCCATCGCAAAACGTATCATCAAAGGTGAAGAGTTGAGCCAGTATGGCGATATGAATGCGTTAGAGATGCTTAAACGTACCCCCGGAGTGACGATTAGTGACGGTAAGGGAAAAAAAGGTTCTCCCGGTAAGGGATATACGAAAGTATTGATCGACGGGGAAGAGGTATCTTCGACAAAGCGGGGGAATCCGTTGGAACAGATCAACCCCGATATGATCGAACGGGTCGAGGTGATGACCAACGGTTCTTCGGAGTATACCGCCGAGTCGATGGGGGGGATCGTCAATATCGTTTTGAAAAAACCCGCTTCCGAGGGGAAAACGATCGCGAAACTCACCGCAGGTGCCTATAGCGGTGAGCCGCTGAGCTCCGTGTTCGCACAGCGAGAGGGGAAAAGCGGAAAACTCTCCTACCTCTTTAATACGACGTTAGCGGATAATTCTCAAGATGATTCTACCTCAACTCATACGAGTACATACGATCAAAACATGGATACCGATGGACGTTTCCGATCCCTCAGTTTGAACACGAAACTCATCTATACCCCCTCATCGAGTGATAAATATATGTTTGACGGTGCCCTCAATCGGAGTGATTACACTAAAAACACTTTCAAACACCGATACGGCGGTATAAACCAGAATATTGATCAAAACGACGAGGGAGATTCCCTGATGCTGTGGAGCAAGCTTTCAGGCACCCATAATCTCTCAGGGAGAGAGCTTGTCGAATGGAAGCTCAAATACCATGAAAACGATTCTGAGGGGATAACTCGCAGTGATGATGGGACGACGAGACGTGAACAGCATGATGAGGGATCTTTCCGCGTTCTCGGAGTTGAGGGGAGTTACTCATTGGCGTTGGATGAGCATTTTATCAAAACAGGAGCTGAGATCAAACGTTTGCATCAGCGTGATGATGTCATCAACTATACGAGCGGGATCGTAAGCTCGGAGGATCATCAACGTCTTCGTGAAGATAAAGGTGCGTGGTATGTTCAAGATGAAATCACCCTCGGGGATAAAACGGTTGTTACTCCGGGGATTCGTTTTGAGCGTTCGCTTCGACAATTTGATCAGACGGTCAATATCGGTTATGTTGCCCCTTCGCTTCATGCTCTCTACAAACTGAGTGAAAACGATAACCTCCGTGCGAGCGTTGCCAAAACGGTGAAATTGCCCCGCTTGAGCGAACTCTCCGCCTCCCTAGACAGTTCACTCGATCAAAATGATCTAAATCACCCCGATGTCACCGGAACCCCAAACCTCAAAGAGGAGAGGGCGCTTAGTTACGAGGTGCGTTATGAACACTTTTTTGAGGATAAAGGGATCGTGAGTATCGGCGGATTTTATCGTAACATCAGCGACAAGATCGAAAAAATGACCACGTATGATGCAGGTAGCGGACGATACGTAGAACGTCCTGAAAACAGCGGTGAGGGAAAACTGTGGAGTTTGGAATTCGAACTCAAAAAATCGCTTGATCGTTATATGAGCGGTTTGGGTGTTTTTGGAAATGTGACGTTTCAAGACTCATCACTGGCGAGTAACGGGGTGAAACGTACCATCAAAGGGACTAACGATTACCTCTACAACATCGGGATTGATCATACCCTCAAAGAGTACCGTTTAACCTACGGTGCGGCATATCGCTATGTCAGCGGATACGATGACCCTATCGATGAAAACGGCGTATCTGAGTCGCAAGCGGGATACGGGACACTCGATCTTTACGCGACCAAACGGCTTAATCCGACCTATAAACTGGGGCTAAATCTCAAAAATATTACCCAAGAATCGGTTGTAACTACCACAACAGGGTACAGCGATACCCAAATTGATCGTGAAAACTCCCGATTCCATTTTCTCGTCACGCTCGATGGGCGTTGGTGATTGACGGATAAACAAAATAATATCCAAACTTAAAGCGTCAATTTAGGGGTAATTCATTAACCGTTTGTAGGCTAAGATGGTTACTATTCTTACACTACACTTTTGGGAGACACCTATGAAAGACAATGAACCTACCCTTGAATCGATCGAAGACTATGATACGCTCAAAGGTTCCAAGAAACGGACCGTATGGACGGTTATCATTATAGGATTGCTCATGGGCGTAATTTTTGTAGCGGCAAAGAGCTTTTATGGTAATGTGAACGATTCAATCCCTGTAGAAGAATCGATTGGCAAAGTACCCGTAAAATAATGGTAAAATTCCCCTTTTTAAACCAAGGAATTTTATGATTGCAACCATTATCGGTGTTTATACCCTCGTTATTTTCATCCGTCTCTATGTGAGCGTGATGCAGATCGGCTATATCAATCAAATCAAGCGCAAAGGTGCTGTTTTGATGGGTGCAAAGGAGTATTTGGATGCGGCGAATTACGCCGTAGCCAAAGAAAAACTCGCTATGGTTGAAACGTTTGTCGAGTTTGGACTCTTTTTGATGTGGATGGGGGGGATGATGGGATGGCTTGATTCCTCATTAGCCGCCCAAAGTCCGACAACTCAGATGATCGGTGCGGTGATGGGGTTGCTGTTGATTAACGGCTTGGTCACATTGCCGTTTGGTTGGATCTCTAAATTCAAAATCGATGCGCAGTACGGGTTTAATCGCTCATCACTAGGACAGTTTATCAAAGATACACTGATCAGTACCCTCTTGATGCTCGTGATCGGGAGTTTGATCGTTTGGGTTATCGGTATGATCATTACTTCGAGCACATTATGGTGGTTGTGGAGCTTTGCTTTCATATTTGCCGTTGTGATCGCGATCAATATGTTTTTTCCGACCATTCGGGCTCTCTTTTTTGATAAAGTGACTCCGTTAGAAAACGGCGATTTACGCGAAAAAATCGAAGAGTTGATGGCTAAAACAGGGTTTGTGAGCAGCGGAGTGTTTGTGAGTGATGCGAGCAAACGTGATGCCCGTTTGAATGCTTATTTTGGCGGTTTGGGTAAAACCAAACGGGTCGTGTTGTTTGATACCCTTATCCAAAAGCTCTCTCCGAACGAACTGATTGCGGTATTGGGGCATGAACTTGGGCACTATGCTCACGGTGATCTCTATAAAAACATTGCGATGGTGGGAGCGATGCTCTTTGGAATGTTCGCACTGTTTGGGAACCTTCCCGAAACTCTTTATATGGAGCTTGGGGTGGCACAATCTCCACAGATCGTTATGATGCTCTTTATCCTCCTCCTTCCGCTTGTCAGTTTTATCATGATGCCTTTGATGGGGATAATGAGCCGTCACAACGAATATGAGGCAGACCAGACCGGCGCGGAACTCGGCGGTGCGGAGCATTTGGTCAATGCGCTCAAAAAATTGGTAGCGGAAAACAAAAGCTTTCCCCTCTCTCATCCGATCTATCGCTTTTTCCATACCACCCATCCTCCGGTTGTAGATCGACTCCGTGCCTTGGGGTACGATATTCATATCAATCCGGATGAGGGATACGCCGATCCATGTCCAAACGATTAAAAGAACTGCACGAAGCGATTAGCGAGTGCTTACGCTCCGTCGTCGAATCTCCGCGCCGTGAGGCGGAACTCCTTCTAATGGCGTATCTGGAGAAAGATCAGCTCTACTTTATCACCCATCAAGACGATCTCATCGATGAAAATGAACCGAGGCTTTTAGAATGGATAGAGAAACGTTCCGCAAACGTTCCTCTCGAATACCTTACCAACCGTGTCAGCTTTTACAGCCGTGAGTTTTACATCGATGATGGGGCATTGATTCCTCGACCTGAGACGGAGCATTTGATTGATGAGATTTTTGCCCGCCTCAAAAGTGATGAGGATATTACCATCGTCGAAGTGGGGGTAGGGAGTGGAATCATCTCGATTATATTAGCCCGCTATTTTACGAAAGCCCGCTTTATAGCCGTTGATATTTCTCCCAGAGCGTTAGCGGTGGCACGACGAAACATCGAGGCTTTTGGTCTTGGTGATCGGATTGAACTGCGCGAGGGGGATTTGCTCTCGTGTGTGAATGAGCCGATCGATCTTTTGGTCTCGAATCCCCCCTATATCGCCCACGATGCGCCGTTGGAGTCGAATCTCTCATATGAGCCGCAAAATGCCCTTTTCGGAGGTGAAATCGGTGATGAGATTATCCGCCGTTTGTTGGATGAAGTGTATGCGCGCCATATCCCGATGTTTGTGTGTGAAATGGGGTACGATCAACGGATCAAAGTGCAGGAATATCTAAAACCATTTTCGGTACAATCGTTGGAATTTTATAAAGATTTAGCCTCGTTCGATCGGGGATTTGTATTAAAGGCTCTCCATGAATAAAAAAGCTATGGTTGATGTTATGTATCTTTTACTCATTGCTATGACTGCGGGTGCTGTTTTAGTGTTAGGTGCGTTTGTCGCCGCTGTCGTATTTCACTCTGAAATCTATCTCACCTTACCGCTATTATCCCGTTATGAAGAGGGGAAAATCATGGGGGAGATATTCCGCCGTTTTACCTATTGGGCGTATTTTATGAGTATCGTCATTACGGTGTATGAAGTTTCACGCTACAAAGTGATGCAGATCGATAAAATAGCAATCCTCAGTGCGATGGGATCTCTCTCGACGCTGTTATTGTTTAGCGCCGTATATACCCCGAAAATTTTAGAGTATCAAGTGCGCGGCGAAGCGGCGATTGATGGATCCTTCGAAGCGCTTCACAAAGCGAGCGAGATCGATTTTAAAATTTTGTTACTCATGTTAGTGATCCTTTTTGGACGTAGAGCTTATTTGATGGCGGTGAAAAAATGATCCGATTTGAGAACGTCACCAAACGCTTCGGCAAACGTGAGATCCTTCGCGGGGTAAACCTAGAGATCGAGAAGGGTAAAACAACCGTTATTTTCGGAGTATCGGGGGGCGGTAAATCGACGATCATTAAACACATGGTCGGATTGCTCAAACCTGACAGCGGTACGATCAGCTACAAAGGGTCTCGTATCGATAATGTGGATGAGACGACATTGCGTGAAATCCGAAAACAGATAGGCTTTTTGTTTCAAAGCGGGGCATTATTTGACAGCATGAACATCCGTGATAACGTTGCGTTTCCGATGAACGAGCATCAAAAATTGACCCCTAAAGAGCTTGATTACAAGATCGATGAAAAGCTCACTATGGTAGGACTTGACCCCCAAATTGTCAAATCGCTCTATCCCGAAGAGCTCAGCGGTGGGATGCGTAAGCGTGTCGGATTGGCACGTACCCTTGCGTTGGAACCGGAGGTGATTTTGTACGATGAGCCGACATCAGGGCTCGATCCCGTCACTAGTGACTTTATTACCCAAATGATATGCCGATTGCGCGATGAGATCGGCATGACTTCGATTCTGATCAGCCACGACATTGCCGAGAGTTTTAAAGCGGGGGACAACTACGCGATGCTCTTTGAGGGGAAAATTGTCGAAACGGGGGATAAAGAGTCGTTTAGAAACTCACCCAATGCTGTCGTTCAACAGTTCATCCATGCCCGCTCCGAGGGACCGATAGCGTTTCATTAACCTTTCAAAGGGGAAGACCGTATTTTAGACGTGATGAATCTTGAGTTGATAAAACACTAGAGATACGTTCTAAAATAGCATTGACCCGCACCAGATACTCAGATAATATCATATGGTACTTATCGGCAGCTGCACTATTGACTTCCAACTCCCCTAATATATCCATAAGCGAACGGATAAAATCGCGATGCTTCAAACAGTTTTTACACACGGCAGTATTTGAACACATTCCAGAATTCATCGTAAAATAGGCTTCTTCCGTGGCAATGCTGAGTCGGGTAAAATAATCGCTCTTTGATCCATCGGGAAAACTAAGGAGAACTTGAATATCTCGAAACTGCTCTTGAGCCTTTTTAATAATATTTTCCACTGTTTTATCCTATGAATTAAAATGTGGATAATTATAGCCCAAAAAAGTAAAAATGCAATGAAAAAATATTATTTTATATGTATAAGTATTTGTAATTAATGAGCTTAAGTACGAATTGAAATAAGTGTGAAAAGGGGATTATCTTCCGCCGAATTTTTTGGTCCACCACTCTTGCGGAGTGAGTGTTTTTTCCCGTAGATGCTCTTCATCAAAGTTAAATTCATAGTGGGCGCAGTATTCGAGGAGGGTCGCATAGGCATCATTGATTTGCGTGCTCATGGCGTGAGCGGTAGCCGTATCATCAGGGTGTTTGTCGGGATGCCATTGTTGCATCATGGATTTGTATCGGGATTTGATGTCGGAGAGGGTAGCTTTGTCGCTCAGACCAAGGAGCGTTTTGGCCTTTATGAGCGTGACAAAAGAGAGCATGGAAAGAGAGGTTAGTCTCTTTGTTGACGCATGAACGTCGGTACGTCTAAGAAATCTTCGGTATAGTCACCGTTGGCAACCATGGCAGGGCGAACCACAACACGAGGTTTGGCAACACTCGCCGCAGCAGCAACCGCTTCTTTGTTTTCGAATTCGGAGTTATTGATCCCCAAAGAGGCTTTTTTCTCGAAACCGGTAGCGACGAGGGTAATACGGATAAAGTCTTTTGCTAAAGACTCATCGGTAGTGGTACCGAAGATAACATCCGCTGATTCGTCCACGCTGTTATGGACAACATCCATAGCCGCAGAGAGTTCCATAAACGGAAACTCAGGGTGCATGCTGAAGTGAACCAATACACCGAGTGCACCGTTAACCGACATGTTATCAAGAAGCGGTGATTCGATAGCGTTTTTGATCGCTTCGTATGCCGCATTGTCCCCTTTGTATTCACCTACACCCATAAGTGCCAAACCGCGATGGCTCATAACGGTTTGCAAATCGGCGAAGTCAAGGTTGATGTCGTTGTCGCCGCTGGCGAGGATAACACCAGAGGTTCCGCTAACAGCGCGAGCAAGTACGCTGTCAACGATTTTAAAGCTCTCTTTGATACCGAGTTTCGGATCGATGATCGAGAGGAGTTTATCGTTCGGGATAACAACGATACAATCGGATTCGTTTTTCAACTCTTGAAGACCGTCTTCAGCCAATTTGAGACGTTTTTTACCTTCAAACGAGAATGGCTTCGTCACAACCGCGATGGTCAATGCACCGACATCTTTAGCACATTTAGCGATGATCGGAGCCGCACCCGTACCGGTTCCGCCGCCAAGCCCTGCCGCTACGAAAACAATATCCGCACCCTGCAATGCACGTGTCAAATCTTCATAGCTCTCAATAGCAGACTCTTTACCTACTTCAGGTTTCATCCCTGCACCCAACCCTTTGGTGAGTTTTGCACCGAGTTGGATTTTGGTCGCGGCTGAGCCTTGCTCCAATACTTGAGCATCGGTATTTGCGATGATGAGTTCAATACCCGGGATTTGCTCTTTGAGCATATATCCGATCATGTTACCGCCGCCGCCGCCGACTCCGACTGCTACGATACGTGCTCCTGATAGAGTTGTTGATTCTTCAATTGAAAATGGTTCCATGCTTGCTCCTTGACGTGATTAAAATAGTTGAGTTGCCCAATTCCAAAACTTGGAAATCGGGTTTGGTTGATCGCTTTGGACTGACTTATTGGAGCCAATATTGACCATTTTGGCTGTTTCCGTTATCTTCTCTTCCTTTGCCGGAGGCGTTGGAGCCGTCGGGGTAGGAGTAGAAGTAGGGATGCTCGGTGCTGCTATAGGGTCAAATTTCGGGGCTTCTTCGCTAAGGGCTCCCGTATGATGTGCTACGGCAGAATCTTCGCTCGCATGGCGCATACGGCGGTTGACATCGATTTCGTATGGGGTATAACCATCCGCCATATATTTGATCAATCCGACAGCACCGGAGTACGAAGGATCTCTTAGGGTATCGAAAAGTCCGCCCACATCGGTCGGCTTGGCAAGGCGAACCGGCATGTTGTCTAAAATAGCAACGGCGAGTTCGCGAAGTCCTTCGATTTTGGTAAATCCGCCTGTGAGGACGACACCCGCACCCATGTGCTCTTTGAGACCGCTTTTCTCAATCGATTGGGCGATAATCATCAATGTCTCTTCGACACGTGCATAGATAACGTTGTGAACCACTTCGAGAGAGACTTCGTGGGTTGATGTTTCGTCTCCGATAACCGGAAGTTCGATCAAATCATTGCTCGGTGCATAGAGTGAACCGTAGTTGATTTTGACATTGTCCGCCGTATGAAGCGGTGTGTGCAATGCCATAGAGAGATCGTTGGTGATGTGGTTTGAGCCGACACCGAGGAAATCGTTGTAACGGATCGCATGTCCGGAGTGGATAACGATGTTACTTGTGTTCCCCCCCATATCGACAACGGCGGCTCCGAGCTCTTTTTCGTCGGCATTAAGAACGGCGATAGCGGAAGCATAACCGCTGAGCACAACACTTTCGACTTCAACGCCGGCCGCTTTGACCGCTTTGCGAAGATTGTTGAGATTGCTTTTTTGGGTCGTGATGATGTGCGTTTCGACTTCGAGGCGAGACGCATTCATTCCGAGGGGATCTTCGATGAAATCCTGATCGTCCACTTTGAAGTTATACGGAAGGGCATGGAGTACTTCAAATTCATTCGGAATATTCGCGTTATACAAAGAGGTATGCATAACACGCTGAATCTCATTGAGGGTAATCTCTTTGTTCGGTATGTTAACGATACCGCTAGAATTTAGACTTTTGGTGTATGCGCCGGAGATAGTGACGATAGCACTTCGAAGTTCGGTTCCTGCAACCCGCTTGGCATCGTTAAGAGCACTTTTGATCGATTTGGATGCAAGCTCTATGTTGGTGATGCTCCCTTTGCGAAGCCCTTGTGCTTTTGAGATACCGGCTCCGATTATTTGTGCGTTGTTGTCATCATCGATTTCCGCGATGAGCGCACAAACTTTGGTTGAGCCGATATCAATGGCTAAAACGGTTCGTTTCAAATCAAATCCCCTCTACATAGATTTCAACCGGATATTTGCTCTCAAGTGTTTTAATCAACCCTTGATCCAACAGATTCCCTTTGAGCTTCAGCACGGCATTTCCATCCGCTAATGTTTTATCTTGAAGCAACTTTTGTTCCAAAACGTTATACATAATAACATTTCCGCTCTCTAAAGTGATAAAACCTTGTTTTTGTTTGGAGGCAAACAATTTGCTTAAAAACTCTGCCCCCTCAGGAGCACTCAAACCCGCTATTTTGGCATTATCTTTGCGGGTTAAAAAGTCGGTAGCCGTGCCGCTGAATGTTTTATAACTGTTTTGGGCTAACTCTTGAAGTTTGGTTTTTTTGGCTTCGCTCATATAAAGGGCGATAACATCTGTTTTAGCTTCTTCGTAGGTTTTGGCACGTGCAGGGCTCATTTTGTCTAATTTTACGATGATGTAATCATTTCCGACTTTACGAGGTTTTAGGAACGGTTTTTGATCGTTCAGACTCATGATCTCTTTGGTAAGCTCAGGTTCAAATGGAGAAGCTTCCGCCGTAACGGTCGCTTTTTGCGCGGTCACTCCTGATTTGAGAGCTCCTTTTTTATAGTCGATGTAGAGGCGAAGCGATTCTTTTTCGGTTGCTTTGTCATTCAGTGCCGCAAGGATTGTGCCTTGTGCATCATTTAGACTTAACACTTTTCCGCTTGCGTCTTTGAGCATTTGACGATTGGTATCGTAATAGTCGCTAATCTCTTTGGCTGAAGGTGTTGTGCTAAGAGGTTTTTGGCTCACATAGCTCACCTCATAGCTTGGAGAGGTTTTGAATTTTTGTTGGTTCTTTTCCCAGAGTGCTTTGAGCTCGGTTTCAGTCGGGGTGAGTGAAATCATACTCGGGGAGAGAATTTTATAGCTGATCTTGTCGGCTACCCCTAAAGCATTGAGCATGGCTTTTTCTTCAATCGGTTTAGCCCCTGATGACAAGAGAAAAAGGGTTTTTTGGATCAAGAGCTCTTTTTTCATCGACTCTTCATACTCTTTGATGCTGAGGTGACTTTGTTTCAATGTTTCAGCGTAGATAGTTTTATCAAAGGTTCCATCTTTGGCAAAAGCAGGTTGTGATTTGATGACGTTCCATAACTCTTCATCGGTAATGATCATTCCGTAGCTGTTGGCGAGGTTCAAAACCAAAGCTTGATTGACGAGTTGGCGAAGCGCTTGGCGTTGCAGTCCGAATTGCTGTGCTTGTTTCTCGTCAAATTTTCCTTGGAAAAGCTGATTGTATTGGTTAAAAAGGTTAGAGTAGCTTTTTTGCAGTTCGGCGGAAGTGATCGAGATACTTCCTACTTTAGCGACGGCTCCCGCTTTGTCTCCATAGTTATATTGTCCCCATCCGACGAATCCGGCTCCGATAAAAGCGATGGTGGAGATCCAGATTGTGATGACCAAGTATTTCCGATGGCGCTGCATCCAAGTAATCATATTAAACGATCCTGTTGTAAAATTCAGATATTCTATTCACATTAGCATTAAACTTCGATGAAAATAGATCACGACTAACAGATGTTATCATAAAATAATGCAAATTTAGAGGTATTTCATGAACAATTTAGAGATGGCAACGAGAGATTTGAATGTTTTGTGGCATCCGTGCACCCAAATGAAAGATCATGAGACGATACCTCTTATCCCCATCGCCAAAGCCGAAGGGGTCTATTTGGAAGATTTTGAGGGGAATCGGACGATTGATGCGATCAGCAGTTGGTGGGTCAATCTTTTCGGGCATTGCAACCCCTATATCAACCAAAAGATCAAAGAGCAATTAGAGACGCTGGAACATGTTATTTTGGCAGGATTTACCCATGAGGGGATCGTGAGACTCTCCGAGCGGTTAGTGGCACTTGCACCACAGGGGCTAACACGCTGTTTTTATGCCGATAACGGCTCCAGTGCGATAGAAGTGACACTGAAAATGTCGTATCACTCACATAAAAACAGCGGAAAAGAGAAGGGGCTGTTTGTCTCTTTGAGCGAGAGTTATCACGGTGAAACACTGGGGGCGCTTTCGGTGGGTGATGTGGCACTCTATAAAGAGACCTATGAGCCGCTTTTGATTCGATCGATCCAAACTCCCTCTCCTCGTGATCAAAGTGTGGAGGCGGCATTGGAAGCGGCACACTTATTTGAAACATTACTCCAAGAACGCAGTGATGAGATTGCGGCGTTGATCGTGGAACCGTTGGTGCAAGGGGCAGGGGGGATGCGAATGTATCATCCTCGCTTTTTGAGCGAAGCTAAACGGTTGTGCGAAGAGTACGGAGTTCATTTTATCGCCGATGAAATTTTGGTCGGGTTCGGTCGGACGGGTAGTATGTTTGCATGTGAGCAGGCAAATATAACACCTGACTTTTTGGTTCTTTCCAAAGGGCTTACGGGCGGCTATTTGCCGCTCTCCGTCGTACTAACAACCGAGAAGGTGTACGGGTCATTTTATTGCGATTATAATCCTATCCGCTCTTTTTTGCACTCACACAGTTATACGGGCAATGCGCTTGCCTGTGCGGCGGCAAACGCGACGCTCGATATTTTCGAATCGGAAAACACCATTGAGAATAACCGCAAAACCATTTCCCTCATCGCCCAAGAACTAAAACGTTTTGAGTCAGTGCCGAGGGTCAAAGAGGTACGTCAATGCGGGATGATCGCGGCAATCGAGCTGGAAGGGTTTGAGCCGACGGATCGGATCGGGCTGAAAATCCATCAGCACTGTATGACGCAAGGGGTTTTAATTCGCCCTCTGGGAAGCGTCATTTATGTGATGACCCCCTATGTGATTACCCCCGAGGAACTTACAAAAGTTTTTGATGCGATTATGTCGGCATTAAAAAGTATTTAAAGGTGTTATTAGTGCGCTTAGGCTATCATAAGGGCTATTAAACTCAAAGGTACGTACGTGCAAGAAACTCCCCATATCCCCGTTTTGTACCGAGAAGTGATCGAAGCGTTTTCTCCGTGTCAAGAGGGGATCGTTATCGATTGTACGATGGGATACGGCGGGCACTCTTCCCTTTTGTTGGAAAATAACACAGCGTTATCGCTTATCGGAATCGATCAAGACCCTACCGCCATCGCTTTTTCGACTAAACGGTTAGAGCCGTTCGGAAAGCGTGTCGAAATCCGTCGCGGACGTTTTTCAGAGGTGGCTAACGAAGCGCTTTGTGAATACGGGGATAAAATATGCGGCATTTTAGCCGATATAGGGGTGTCATCACTGCAACTCGATCAGCGTGAGAGGGGATTTTCATACGAGAGCGATACCCTCGATATGAGGATGAATCCCGATGCACCGCTGAGTGCGTACGAGGTGGTCAATGAGTACTCACAGAGTGCTCTAGAGAGCATTTTACGAGAATACGGCGAAGTGACCAATGCTCGCAAAGTGGCGGAGACGATGGTACAACGTCGCCCGTTCGCGTCGGCAAAAGAGCTTTCCAACGCCATTTTTCATCTGATGCCGAAGGGGAAAAAGATCCACCCCTCGACACTGGTGATGCAGGCGATTCGGATCGAAGTAAACGATGAACTGGGTGAGTTGACACGCCTTCTCGATGCGATCGAGAACTCTACGCTCAAAAAGCTTCGGGTTGCGATTATCACGTTTCACTCCCTCGAAGATCGGATTGTAAAAAACCGCTTTTCCAAATGGGGCAAAAACTGTATTTGTCCCGATGATGCGATGCGCTGTACCTGCGGAAATGACAATGCAATCGGCAAGGTGATTACCAAAAAACCGCTGATTGCCCAAGATGATGAACTTCGTGCCAACTCACGAAGCCGAAGTGCGAAATTACGAATATTTGAGATACGAAGAGATTGATACCCTATGAGCGATAAACTCGATATTTTAGAAGAGACACAGCATATCATCAGCCCTGATGACTCGATGGGTCCCCTCTTTTTGCGCAATGTTTTTGTCGGGATCTTTTTGGTGCTCGTCGTCGTATTCCCCAAAATCTTTATCAATACCCAAATCTATTTTAAAAGCCGCGACATCTCAACCCTCAGCCATGAGCATGATGCCCTTTTGGAAGAAAACCGCCTCATCAAAGCAAAAGTTGAGTCATTGAAATATAAAAACCAAGTGTTGGATACGCTCTTCTAATAGTTAAGTTCACTCTATATTCATCTTTATACTTTAATATCATTTTTTTGATCAGACCTTTTTTACTCCCCTAAGAATTGTGGTGGTATAATCTCCGACTTAAAATGATCCTATGCAGAGTCAGTGTATAATCGCTCATTTAAGAAGCCATACGTTCCAAAATCTTTAGAAATGAGTTTGTATGAGTCGTATTTTCATATTTCTACTCGTTGGGGTGTTCACCCTTTTGGATGCGGCGGCATGGAGAGAATCGAAAAGCTTTGTCCTCAAAAAAGATGAGATCGTCAAAATCCTCGTTAAAAGCGAGGGGCAAGAACGTCTGCTCAATTTTCGATGGACCCTTTATACGGATAAGGCTTTGGTGGTGCATGAGAGTTTTGATCGGTTTGTCGGACAGCATGTTTTGGTTGTCGGGCATACGAATCAAAGTTTTCGTAAAGTCCTCTTGAGCGCGGATCGAAGCCAAAAAGATGTCCCGTACGCCTTGGTGGTTTTTAAAAAATTTGATGATGGCAACAAAACAGCGCAAATGGATTTTTTCTTGATCGATAAAGAGAATCGGATTGTGTTGGATTATTTAACGAAGAAGTGATGATAGGTATGTTGGAAACTGTAGAAACTCTTATTGCAAAACTGATCGATGAGGTCGATTATCCTCATGCCGCAGAACTTTTTAAAAAACTCTCCGGCGGCAAACGGCTCCGCGCCCGTCTGGTTTTGACGATTGCCCCGAATGAGCCTACCGCACCGCTATTGGGAGCGATTGTCGAGTTGATCCACGCGGCGAGCTTGCTCCATGATGACGTGATCGACGAAGCGCAGTTGCGTCGCGGCGTTCCGTCCGTCAATGCGACCGAGGGTTCTAAAATCGCAATCATGCTCGGCGATATTCTCTACTCCAAAGCGTTTAGCGAACTTACCTCTTTTGATCCGCGAATCGCCCGCTCCGTCGCCGAATCGGTCACTCGCCTCTCGGTCGGGGAGATGATGGATGTAGGGATGGCGGAGAGTTTCAATACGGATCGTGATCTGTACCTCAAAATGCTCTATCTCAAAACCGCGACCCTGATCGAAGCGTGTGCCTACAGTGCCGCGATTTTGGCGGGGAAAGACGAACAAGCTTACGCGACGTACGGCAAAAATCTGGGATTGGCGTTCCAGATCGTAGATGACATTCTCGACATCACCGCCGATGAAGCGACACTGGGCAAACCCTCTTTGAACGATTTTTCGGAGGGGAAAGTGACATTGCCGTATATCGATCTGTATGATCGATTGGATGAACCCCTCAAAGAGCGTTTGGTAAAATTCCATGCGCAGGTGTTGGATGAGGATGAGAAGCAATGGATCCGTTCACAAATGGATGCGTTCAATATTATCGAACACTCCTACTCTCATGCCAGAGCGCTGTGCGATGAAGCGATCGGTGCGATCGGCGATGATGCCGCGTTACGCTCCATCGTCGAATCTGTGATCAAAAGAAGTCACTGATGCATTATCTGATTGTCAGCTTTTCACACAAAAACTCGACGCTGGGGATACGCGAGAAGCTCGCATTCGTGGATGAGACGGCACAGCTCAACGCCATGAAACATTTAAACGCCTCACCGTGTATCAGCGAATCGATGATCCTCTCTACCTGTAACCGTGTCGAAGTTTTTTGCAGTTGCAGTGATACCGAATCGGCGAAAGAAGAGCTGTTTTTTCTTCTGACAAGACATTCGGGGCTAAGTCATACGGAACTCTATTCCCGTGCCGATATTTTCGATGATGAGGGGGGAATACATCACCTCTTTAGTGTTGCTAGTTCGCTCGATTCAATGGTAGTCGGGGAGACGCAGATTTCAGGACAGCTTAAAGACGCGTTCAAACTCTCCCAAGAGAATGGCTATTCGGCGCAAAAAATTGCCCGTGCTATGAACTACGCGTTTAAATGTGCCGCCGAGGTACGTAACGCAACCAATATCTCCTCTAAACCCGTATCGGTTGCGAGTGTAGCGATAGCGAAGGTCAAAGAGTCGGTAGGAGATGTCAGTGGTAAAAAAGCGCTCGTAATCGGTTCGGGGGAGATGTCGGTGATTACCTGCAAGCATCTCACTGCCCAAGGGGTCGATGTTACGGTGATGAACCGAACGTTTGAGAAAGCTGAAGCGATAGCGCGTGAGTGTAACGCACGGGTACGTTCATTCGAAGAGATCGCCTATGCGATCAACGAAAACGAGCTCCTTTTTACCGCAACAGGTTCTTTAAGCCCGATCATCACCGATGATATGATCAAACCGACGACCTATGATCGATATTGGTTTGATATGGCGGTTCCCCGAGACATCGAATGCGATGCGGCTCTCTGGTCGATTAAATTGTTTTATGTCGATGATCTCAAAGAGATCGTTTCGGAAAACATCGCACTGCGTGAAGATGAAGCGAAACTCTCGTATGTGATTATTCGCCGACATGTCACCCTCTTTTTCGAATGGCTCAAAACCCTCTCGGTTGAGCCGTTGATCAAAAATATGTACCTCAGAGCTTCCGATGCGGCTTATCAAGAGGCGTCACGTGTTATCCATAACGGCTATATCTCCAAAGAGTATGAAGAAGCGGTCCATAAAGCTACCCTTCAGGCGATCAAGCGGTTTTTACACCCGTTTGCCGAGCGGATGCGAGACGGTTCCGATCCGATGCGTGTGGATGCTCTGATCGAATCGATGAGTTTTTTAATGAACGAAGAGGAGGGGTCTGATCTCTCTCAAAATTCGTGTATCTATTACCCTAAAGGACAATAATGCGTTTTAGTAAAGCCTATATCCCAACCACCAAAGAAGCTCCGAAAGATGCTCAGCTTCCGAGCCATATCTATCTTTCTCGTGCAGGATTTGTGACGCAGGTAGCGGCAGGATTGTATAACTTTTTACCGTTGGGCAAACGGGTATTGCGTAAAATTGAAAACATTATCAATGAAGAGATGGAAAACAGCGGTGCTCAAGAGGTTGATCTTAGTTTCGTAACCCCTGCGGAGCTGTGGCAAGAGAGCGGACGGATCGAGAAATTCGGTAAAGAGCTTCTCCGTTTTCGAGACCGCAAAGATAATCTTTTCGTCCTCGGACCGACCCATGAAGAGATGATGGTAAACATCGTCCGTAACCGTGTTACGAGCTATAAACAGCTCCCGATTAATCTCTATCAGATCAAAACCAAGTTTCGTGATGAAGCGCGTCCCCGTTTCGGTTTGATGCGCGGACGCGAGTTTGTCATGAAAGACGGTTACAGCTTTCACTCCAGCACCGAAGATTTGGATCGTGAATTCGATGCGATGGAAGCGGCGTATAAACGGATTTTGGAGCGTTTGGGTCTGGAGTTTCGTATCGTTGAAGCTGACAGCGGTGCGATCGGCGGTACGGGTTCAAAAGAGCTGATGGTTCTTGCCGGAAGCGGTGAAGATACCCTCGCGGTATGTGATACGTGCGAATACGGTGCGAATGTCGAAGCGGCGCGTCGTGCACCGCGCAGTGAAATTCCTGCCGCCCCTGAAGCCGATTTTGCCCGTTTTAAAACACCAAACATTAAATCTATCGAAGATTTGAGCAATTTCTTCCATGTCGATCCGTACTATACCCTCAAAGCGGTCGTTCAGCGTGCGGTCTATATCGAGGGGAGCGAATTGGTCTGCTTCTTTATCCGAGGATGCGATGAGCTCCAAGAGGTTAAAGCGCGCAACAGTATCGGAGCGATCGATTTAGTCGATGCGACGGAAGCGGAGTTGATCGAAATCGGTCTTGTTCCGGGATTTATCGGGCCGTTGGATCAAGACAAAATCCGTATCGTGATGGATAACGATACGAAGGGTGCAACGTCTATGATTTGCGGCGCGAACGAAGCTGACTACCATTTCGTCGGTGTCGATCTCTCGGTGATGAACGAAGAGCATTTCGCCGATCTCGTCAGCGTTCAAGAGGGGGACGGATGCCCTCATTGCGGCGGTAAAATCCTCCATACCAAAGGGATCGAAGTCGGGCATATCTTCAAACTCGGAACGGTCTATTCCGCACCGCTCAAAGCGGAGTTTTTGGATGAAAACGGTCGAAGCCAGCCGTTTATCATGGGGACGTACGGGATGGGGGTGAGCCGTTTGGTTGCCGCCGTGATCGAACAGCACCACGATGAAAAAGGGTGTATCTGGACTCCTACAACGGCTCCGTATATGGTCAATGTCATGGTCTCTAACATCAAAGAAGAGAGCCACATGGCGTATGCCGAAGAGCTTTATACCTCTTTGCAAAAGAGTGGGATCGAAGCGATGTTGGATGATCGTAAAGAGCGTTTCGGATTTAAAATGTCGGATGCAGAATTGATCGGATTCCCGTACACGGTTATCGTCGGGAAAGAACTCGATAACGGTTCGGTTCAAATCATGGTGCGCTCATCCGGTGATATGATTACGGTCGCACCATCCGAAGTGTTGAATACTATCAAGGGACTGATCAAATGATCTATTTTCTGATCTATCTTTTTTTGGAAGTGACTCTAACCATAGAGATTGCTTCTAAAATCGGAGGATTAGCTACCTTTTTGGAGATTGTCGGAAGTGCTTTTTTGGGTATCTTTATTCTGATGAATTTTCGCCATGCGCTGAGTGAGAACCTTGATGCCCTCCGTACGCGCCAAATCGATATGCAGGGGTTTTCAAATCGTAATATTTCGGGACTGTTGGGGGCTATCCTCCTGATTCTCCCCGGATTTTTATGTGACATTATCGGAATCTTGATGCAGTTTTCACTTCTGGTAACACTGATCATTAACCGTTTTACGAGAAAATATCCTACTGAAAATAATCACACTTACACCACACGAAAGGATGACCATGTTATTGATGCCGAAATTATCGACGATACTCGCTCTCTCCGCTAGCCTTATGGCGGCAACTGATGCGGAAGTAGTTTCTTTTTTAAAAAAAGGGATCGGAGGTAATCCGAATATCTCGAATTTGCGTGTTGAAGTGAACGGGAAAAAAAATCTCCCCGCTATGAGTGGATGGCAAGCCTATTTTATGAGTATTGAAGCCGATGTCAAACAGGGAAATGATAGCCGTCACATTAATCAAAACGGAACGTATTTTGTCAACGGTAACGTAATCGCCCCTGAACTCATCAACGTAAAAACCGGTGAGCGCTATAACGATACGGTTGCACCTGATTTTAACAATGCGTTTTATACCAAAAATAATCTGATCAGCGGAGAAGCGAATGCTCTCCACAAAGTAGCGATTTTCTCCGATCCGCTCTGTCCGTTCTGTCGTCGTTATGTCCCTGAAGCATTATCGTATATGGCGAAATACCCTAAAACATTTGCCGTCTATTATTATCATCTTCCACTTGCGGGACTGCACCCTGCGGCGGTAACTTTGACGAAAGCGGCGATTGCAGCCGAGCAAAACGGCACCAATAACACTATTTTAAGTCTCTACAAAGTGGATATTAATGCGAGTGAACGAGATGAACAAAAAATTCTGAATGCGTTTAACAAAACATTCGGAACGAAGATTGATAAAGATGACATCCGACGCTCTTCTGTGGTGAAACAGTTTGACTTTGACCAAAAAGTGGCAAGTTCAATGATGGTAGCCGGTACACCTACGGTCTTTTTCAACGGTCAAAAAGATGCGTCAAAAAATAAATATAAAGAGATCAAGGTTAAGTAATCCATGAAAAAACTCACCATTGCAACACGCGGAAGCAAACTCGCCCTTTGGCAATCCAATCATATCAAATCGGTTATTGAATCGAATTTTAGCGATGTTGAAGTGGAACTCAAAATTATTATCACTTCGGGTGACAAGATTTTGGACGTTCCATTGGCTAAAATCGGGGGGAAAGGGTTGTTTCTAAAAGAGATTGAGGAATCGATGCTTCGCGGTGAAGCGCAGATGGCGGTTCACTCCCTCAAAGATGTTCCGACCGTTATGCCTGAGGGGCTGTTGCTCTCAGCAATCACGTTACGCGAAGATGTCCGAGATGCAATGTTGAGTGAAAAATATCCCGATATTAAGTCCCTTCCTCAGGGTGCGGTTGTGGGAACCTCGTCGCTTCGCCGTCGTATGCAGCTGGTAAAAGAGCGCCCCGATTTGGTGATCAAAGATTTGCGAGGTAATGTCGATACCCGAATTCGAAAACTCAAAGAGGGGGAGTTTGACGCGATTATCCTTGCAGCAGCCGGAATCAACCGTTTGGGCTTCCGTGATTTGGTAGAATATTTTTATCCGATCTCTTTGGATGAGATGCTCCCCGCTATGGGGCAGGGGGCTTTGGGAATCGAGACGGTGAATGAGCCGTGGGTATTGGAAATCGCCAAGTTTTTAGAAGATGAAAATAGCCGCATTGAAACCTCGATTGAACGCGGGTTTGTTGATACGCTGCAAGGGGGATGTCAAGTTCCTATCGGTGTGAGTGCCCGTGTTCAAGATAATGGGGAAGTGGTCGTTCGATCAACTCTGGGGATGCCTGATGGAAGCGAAGTGATGGGAGAGACAGTTATCGTCTCAAAAGATCAGACCGAAGGTGTCGGTGAAGCGATGGCTGCACGTTTGATTGAAAAAGGTGCGATGGAGTTGTTACAACGTGCCGAAGCTATGGCAAATAAGGGTTAAGCTGTGACATTGCAAAAAACGATTGATTTACTCCAAAGCAAAGGGGAGCTTCGCATTATCGAAACCCCACTGGATATTAAACTCGAAATTCCCCATTTAGCGTATGCCGAAGTCAAAAAACACGATGGGGGAAAAGCGCTCTTGTTTACCCATCCGGTAGATAAAGAGAGCGGTAAAAAATTCGATATGCCTGTTGTTATGAACCTGTTTGGTTCATACCGCCGTACGGAGCTTCTTTTCGGTCGAGAAGTCGAAGGGGTGGCGAGTGAAATCGAAAAACTTCTCCACATGAAACCGCCGCAAGGGTTCAAAGAGAAAATCGGAATGCTCGGCGATCTGTTTGCAATGAAAGATATTTTCCCTAAAAAAATTCCGAAACGGGGAAGTTGTCAAGAGATCGTTAAACAAGGCGACGAGGTAAATCTGTATGATTTGCCGATTTTGACGACGTGGGAAGAGGACGGCGGACCGTTTATCACGATGGGGCAGGTTTATACCCAAAGTTTGAATGGGGAAGTGGTCAATCTTGGGATGTACCGTCTACAGGTATATGACAAGAATCATCTGGGGATGCACTGGCAGATTCATAAAGACTCTTCCCACTTTTTTGATCAGTACCAACGAGAAGGGAAAAAAATGCCCGTCACCATCGCGATCGGCGGTGATCCTCTCTACACGTGGTGTGCTACGGCTCCGCTTCCTTATGGGGTGAATGAATTATTGTTGTACGGTTTGATTAAAAAAGAGTCTCCGAAACTCGTCGAGTCTCTCACTACACCGCTTTATATCCCTGAAGATGTCGATTTTGTCATCGAGGGGTGGGTAGATACCGCAAAATTGCGTGAAGAGGGACCGTTTGGAGATCATACGGGGTATTACACCCTTAAAGAGTTCTATCCGGAACTTGAAGTAAGCGCGATTACCCACCGTAAAGATCCCTACTATTTGGCAACGGTTGTCGGAAAACCGCCGTTGGAAGACAAATATATGGGATGGGCGACTGAACGGATATTTTTGCCGTTACTCAAAACCAACGCCGCCGATTTGATCGATTATCATATGCCGGAAAACGGCGTTTTTCATAATCTGATTTTAGCCAAAATGAAGCCTCTCTACAAAGGGCATGCCAAACAGTTCATGCATATTTTTTGGGGTTCGGGACAGATGAGTTTTGTCAAACATGCCCTCTTTTTCGGCGAAGATGCTCCGAAACTCAACAACTATGAGGCATTGGTGACTTATGCGCTTAACCGCTTTTTACCGAAATGTCTTTTTATCTCCGAGGGAATTACCGACGCGCTGGATCACTCAAGTCCTGAAAGCTTGGTAGGAGGAAAACTGGGGATCGATTTTACCGCGTCGTATTCCCCTATCGCCCCTGCATCTATTGATAGTTCGGTTTTATTAGAGCAATTGCGTGCGCTAATACCGGACATTACGGGCGCAACACAATATATGCGTCATACTGCCAACCCGATAACCGTTATCAGTGTTAAGAAAACGGGTGCGTTGAAAAAGAAGTTTAGTGCATTGGAAGCATTAAGCTCATTTTTACGAATCGTTATTTTCGTCGATGAAGAAAAAAATGATATTCATAACCCTTACATGCTGGTATGGCGTGTTACGAACAATATCGATGCCGCCCGAGATATTTACCGCTCTGAATCGATCGTAGCGATCGACGGTACTACCAAAACGTCGTTGGACGGATTTGAACGTGAGTGGCCGGGGGATGTAGAGTGTACCCCTTCAGTCGTAGAGAAGCTTAAATCTTTAGATTTATGGGATTTAGATCCAAAGTTAGAAAAAAAGTATCAACTATAGAGTGTTATTTTCCCTCTTTTTGGGTAAGTAGCATTAAGCAATTTATTATAATTACTAATGTAGTATTAATCAATTAGATAAAATAGGGAATAAAATCCGATGCGCACCTTTTATGCTACCGTAGCGATAACACTTTTAGCCGGTTCAACACTCCTTAATGCGGCAACGTACAAAGGGCAAAAAATTTATATTGAGACTTGTAAAGAGTGTCATGGCGGTGGGCAAGCATTAGCCGGCGCTAAAAAACAGCGTGCTTGGGAAAAATTGATGGATAATAACGGTGAAAAGCTGGCTCAAATCCATTTAAACTCGAAAAAAGCGGAAGCATCATGGAATTACTTCAAAGACCGTAGCTTCACAAAAGGTGCAAGACATTTGGAAGATTTTTTGGTGGAATATGCATCCGATAGCGGTAACGTACCTGCCTGTAATTAAACTTTCTTTCTCACCCCTGAGGGGATGATTTTCTTCTAAACCAAACTTCGCTAAAATCCCCCAACTAATTAATATTCGGAGATACCATGGAAAAGATGTGGTCGGGACGTTTCACACAGGATGCGTCAACCTTATTGGAAAAATTTAACGCATCAATCATGTTTGATCAGAAACTCTATCGTGAAGATATTGAAGGTTCCGTTGCACATGCCAAAATGTTGGCGCATCAAGGGATTCTAACCCATGAAGAGGCACAATTAATCGAATCGGGGATGGCTCAGGTTTTGAGCGAAATCGAGTCGGGTGTATTTGAGTGGAAAATCGGAGATGAAGATCTTCATATGGCGATTGAAAAACGGCTAACTCACATTATCGGTGAAGCAGGTAAAAAACTCCATACGGCGCGCAGCCGTAACGATCAGGTTGCCCTTGATTTCCGCCGATATGTACTCCGAAAAAACCGTGAAATAGTCGATCAAATTAAAGCACTTATGAGTGCTATCGTCGATATATCTCGTGATCATACGACAACGCTTCTTCCGGGGATGACCCATTTGCAGCATGCACAGCCGATTAACTTTGCATTCCATCTCCTTGCCTATGCCTCTATGTTTAAACGCGATTGCGAGCGTTTTGAGAGCTCTGCGGTGCGTAACAACATCTCACCGATCGGATGCGCCGCACTGGCGGGTACTCCGCACAATATCAACCGCGAAATGACGGCGAAAGAGCTTGGTTTTGATTCGGTGAGTATCAACTGTCTCGACACGGTGAGTGATCGCGATTTTGCTTTGGAAATTTTGTTTAATATTTCGACGCTAATGATGCATATCTCCCGTTTGGCCGAAGAGATTATCCTCTGGTCGAGCTATGAGTTCCGTTTTGTGGAACTTTCCGATCAGTATTCAACCGGTTCATCGATTATGCCGCAAAAGAAAAATCCCGATGTCCCTGAGCTTCTTCGCGGTAAAACGGGGCGTGTTTTCGGTAATCTGATGGGGCTTTTGACCGTCATGAAAGGGTTACCGTTAGCCTACAACAAAGACACCCAAGAGGACAAAGAGGGGGTATTTGACAGTGTGGAAACCGCTGAAATCTCTCTCGAAATTCTCCGTGAAGCCCTTAAAACGATGACGATCAAGCCTCAAAACATGGCACGTGCCTGCAAACTCGGGCATCTGAGTGCGACTGATTTGGCGGACTATTTGGTAGAACATTGCGACGTTCCGTTTCGTGAAGCACACCACATCACGGGACGAGCTGTTGCTCGTGCCGAAGTTTTGGGGATTGATTTGAGTGATATTGAATATTCTGAACTTCATGCCATTGATAGCCGTATTAAAGAAGATGTCCTTGGCTTTTTGGCGATTGAACACTCTATGAATGCTCGTGTATCCCAAGGGGGAACGGCGGAAGTGCGTACTTTGGAGCAAATCATCTATTTTGACCATTATCTGAAGGATGTCAAATGAAAATAGTCGTCTCACATCAGGATGCGATGCGCTTTGAAGCAAAAACCGAAAAGAGCAGCTTCATTATCGATTGTCCTCAAATCTCTCCGATTGAGTATTTTTTAAGCGGTATTATCACGTGCAGTGCGACCGATGTAGTGATGCTTCCAAAGCAGCAAGGATTTGATGTTACAAACCTAGAAGTAAGTGGTGAAGTAGTCCGTAACGAATCGGCTCCCAAAAAATTTAATTCTTTGCATCTTGAATACCGTTTTAATTCGAATGCGGATGATACACTCGCGGCACGTTGGGTCATGGCAAGTTTGGAAACCTATTGTTCAACGATCAATACGATCCGAGATACGACGGCAATTACTTATACAATCATCCATAACGGCAATGTGATTCGAGAAAATGAAACAATGATTAGCGGTGGCGGAAGCTCTGTCGATTTCGGTGCGTTGCAAGGGTGCAACGCGTAGCTTTCGTCATCCTGAACTTGATTCAGGATCTATTTTGGAGTTTAGATTCCGTGTCGAGCACGGAATGACGAGAGGATTAAAAAAAGTCTTTAGGATCGGCATCCGCAAAATGACCCCATTTGAGCTTCGCTCCACCGAGGATATGGAAGTGGAGATGTCCAACCTCTTGTCCTCCGTTTTCCCCTATATTGCTGATGATACGATAACCGCTCTCATCAATACCGCACGCTTTGGCAACTTCTTGCATAAATGTCGCCATTCGCCCCATCACATCTCCCGGAATATCGTTGAAACTTTGATAATGCTCTTTCGGAATTGCTAAAACGTGAACGGGAGCTTTGGGATTGATATCATGAAACGCATAAAATTCTTCGTTTTCGGCAACGGCATTGGAGGGGATTTCTTTCTTGATAATTTTGCAAAAAATGCACATTTTAAACCTCTTTTTTTATGCTATTGTAGCACATGGATGATCGCTTGAAGCTATTTATAAAAGAGATTTGACTACAATATCCCCTAAATTGAAAGCCCTTTCATAAAAGTGTAAAGATATATATTTAAAGCTTTCAGAAAATCACAATGGAGACTCTATTTTGCAAGAGTGGTATGACGCTATAAAATCGGCCGATACGATCGATAAAATCGAAGAGATCCGAATCGCTATTTTCGGAAAAAAAGGGATAATGAACGCTGAGTTCGCCCGCATGAAAGATATTCCCGATGCTGAAAAAGGGAATTTTGCCAAAGAGTTGAATATCCACAAAGAGGGATTGAACGCTTTGTTGGTAGATCGTAAACTCTTTTTGGCGATGGAGCATTTGCAGGCAACCATGAAGGCAGAAGCGATTGACGTCAGTCTTTATTCTGCTACAAGTGAGCGCGGTTCATTGCACCCTGTTATGGAGACGATGGACCGTATCGTTGAGCATTTTGTGGCGATGAATTTTTCGGTCAAAACGGGACCGATGGTGGAAGACGATTTTCACAATTTCGAAGCGCTTAACCTCCCGAAATACCATCCGGCACGCGATATGCAGGATACCTTTTATTTCAAAGACTCGATGCTTCTTCGTACCCATACCTCTCCGGTACAAATCCGTACGATGCTGAGTCAAAAGCCGCCGATTCGGATGATTGCTCCGGGGGCTGTGTTCCGTCGAGATTATGATATTACCCATACGCCTATGTTTCATCAGGTTGAAGGTCTTGTCGTTGAGGAAGCGGGGAAAGTCTCTTTTGCAAACCTCAAATTTATCCTCGAAGACTTCCTCAAAACGATGTTCGGCGATGTCAATGTCCGTTTCCGACCGAGCTTTTTCCCGTTTACAGAGCCTTCGGCCGAAGTGGACATCAGCTGTATTTTCTGCGGCGGAGAAGGGTGCCGAGTATGTTCTAAAACCGGTTGGCTCGAAGTCCTCGGATGCGGTATCGTCGATCCGAACGTCTTTAAAGCGGTCGGTTATGAGAATGTCAGCGGGTATGCGTTCGGTCTTGGGGTCGAGCGTTTTGCGATGTTGATTCACCGGATCGGTGATTTACGCTCATTGTTTGAGGGAGATACGAGATTATTGGAGCAGTTTAGATGATCGTTACAAAAAATTGGTTAAATGAGTGGATCGATCTGGACGGTATCAGTGCGGAAGAGTTGTGTAAAACGTTTAATGCGATCGGTTTAGAAGTCGATGCCCATGAAACGATCCGTGTTGCGGACGGTGTAGTTGTCGGATTTGTCGAGAAATGTGAAAAACATCCCGATGCCGATAAGCTTAACGTGTGTCAGGTAAACGTCGGAAATGAAGTACGTCAAATCGTATGCGGTGCGTCGAATGTCCGTGAGGGGATTCATATCGCATTGGCGACGGTCGGTGCGGAACTCCCCGGCGGTCTTAAAATCAAAGAGGCAAAACTTCGCGGTGTCGATTCGCACGGGATGATCTGTTCTGCCAAAGAGATCGGCTTGCCGAGCATGGGCGAGGGGATTATGATCCTTGATGCGAGTATCGGTGAATTGGTACTCGGAAAAAATCTGAACGAATACGGTGTATTTAACGACGATGTGATCGAAATCGAGCTCACCGCGAATCGCGGGGATTGTCTCAGTATTCACGGTATTGCGCGTGATTTACGTGCGGCACTCTCCCGTCCGCTGAGAGAGAGAAATACCAAAGAGACCCAAGAAAACCGTTTGGGAATCGGACGTATTTTGCAGCTTCACCACACCGAAACGTTTAATTCCGATCTGTTATTCGGTGCGGTAGAGGTTAAAGAACTTAGCGTCCCTTTTATCATCGCGCTTCGTTTAGCGATTATCGAAGGGGTGTATACGACAGCCGTTGATGCTGTTTTGCTCTATGCCACTCACAGTACAGGGGTTATTTTACGAGCCTATCCGTTTGAAAAATTCGGCGATGCTGAGAATAAAGGGGTAATTACCCTTCAAAGTGACGAAAACGGTTATGCGGCGTTGTACGGGAAAGAGAAAGTTGCCGTTATCGGTGTTTCTCAAGAAAAAGAGGCTCATTTTATCGCACAAGAGGGGTTGGCGGTGATTGAAGCGAGCTATATTGCTCCTGAAGTCATTTCTAAAAAAATGGGGGAGAAAAAAGTCCCAAGCTGTCCGCACTATTATCGTACCTCTCGCGGAAGTGAACCGACGATCAGTATCGGTATCCGATATGCGGCCGAGTTATTTGAAAAATTCTCGACCTCTCAAGTTTATGGGGGAAATATCGAGTTGACTACGACGTATGAACCTCGTCTGATCAGTATGGTGGAAGAGGAGTTTGAATCGTTTATCGGTCTTAAAATCGATAAAACCCGTATTACCCAAATTTTCAAAAACTTGGGGCTTGACATCGGCAAACCGAAGGGTTCGACATTCGCGATTTCGGTTCCGAAATTTCGCCATGATATTGTGAATAAACAAGATATTATTGAAGAGATCGTCCGTATCGTCGGAATCGATAATATCCCTTCTAAGCCTCTTGTTTTTGCCGAAGCGAACCAAATGAGCAACGATTTGGCAGAATACAAAAAAACACGTCTCTATCGCCACCGCGCAGCTCAAAGCGGCTTTTACGAGTCGGTTCATTTCGTCTTTAACGAGCGCGCACAAGTCGAAAAATACGGGTTTGTCTGTACCGATGCGGACAAAGAGCTTCTCAATCCGATCACGGCGACGTTTGATACGTTGCGCCCGACACTGTTGGTAGGACTGCTCAACTCCGCATCCGCAAACGTAAAAGTAAATCAAAAAAAGATCGCTTTGTTTGAATCTGGGATGGTTTTTGATTCCAATCGCCAAGAGAGTAAACGTATCGGATTTATCATTTCAGGTGCATTGGAGAGCGATAAAATAGCCAATGCAGGCAAACCTGCCGTGATCGATTTTGCGACATTTACCAAATTGATTGCCGATGTCGCGGGATCGTTCGAGTTGGTATCCCATACTCCGAGTCACTCATTGGCTCATCCGTATGTATGCGCCAAAGTTCTTATCAACGGTGTAAATGCAGGGGAGCTTTTCAGAGTTCATCCGCAGGTGGAAGAGGAGTTCGACCTTGCTCAGACGTTTATGTGTGAGCTTAACGTCGATGCATTGCCGTACGCTCTTATCGAAGCGCAACCGTATTCAAAATACCAAGCATCGTATCGCGATCTCAGTGTCCTCGTCTCCAAAGAGGTGACCTATGAGACGATCAAATCGGTGATCGAAAAACACGCATCGCCTCAAATCCGCCGTTTCTATCCGGTAGATCGTTATGTATCTGAGAGTTTAGGGGATCAAATGAGTTTGAGTCTCCGTTTTGTCCTCCAATCGGATGAAAAAACACTCGAAGAAGAGGATATTAACGCCGCGATGGAGTGGATCCTCAGCGGATTGCGCGATGAACTTGGGGCAGGTTTGAGATGATGTCTGCCAAGGTTTCACCCGCACACCCTTTTATCTTTAAAAGTGATGCGATTGCACCCGATAAATCGATCTCTCACCGCTGTGCGATGTTTGCACTTTTAGCGGAGGGTGAAAGTAAAATCGAGAATTTTCTCCGTGCGGAAGATACCCTTAACACCCTCAAAATCGTAGGGCATTTGGGTGCTGAAATCCATGATGACGGGAAAACGATTACTATTTCGTCTAACGGGATCAAAGAGACAGATGAAATCCTCGATTGCGGTAACTCTGGGACGGGGATGAGACTGTTTTGCGGTCTTTTGAGTTCCGCTGAGGGACATTTTGTCCTCACGGGAGATGAGTATCTCAAACGTCGTCCGATGAAGCGGGTGACACAGCCGTTACGTTCTATCGGAGCCAAGCTCGATGGACGCAATAACGGTGATCTCGCACCGCTATCGATTCGCGGTGCGTCGCTTAAAGCGTTCGATTATGTCTCTCCGATTGCTTCGGCACAGGTTAAAAGTGCGATGATGCTTGCGGCTCTTCGTTCCGATGGTGTATGTACGTTCCGTGAACCGGAACTGAGCCGTGACCACACGGAGCGTATGCTTCGCGGTATGGGTGCACGAGTCGAGATCAATGCTCTTGAGACGAAAATCTGGCCGCTAGAGAAGCCTCTTAAGCCTCTTGATATTCGTGTCCCCGCCGATCCCTCCAGTGCTTTTTTCTTTGCGGTAGCCGCAGCGATTACGCCAAATTCTTCCGCAACGATTGAAGGGGTAACCCTCAATCCTACCCGTATCGAAGCGTTCAAAGTGTTGGAACGGATGGGGGCGAAAATCACCTATACCCTCACCGATGAGCGTTATGAGCCGATCGGGACGATTCGAGTGGAACATGCCCCGCTTCATGCCGTAACGGTAGAAGAGAACATCGCATGGCTGATTGATGAATTGCCTGCTCTCTCTATTGCCATGGCGTGTGCTGAGGGGAAAAGCATTATCAAAAATGCCGAAGAGTTACGGGTCAAAGAATCCGACCGTATTAAAACAGTTGTCGATAATCTGAACCTTTGTGGGATTGCAACCGAAGAGTATCCTGATGGGTACGCGGTTGTCGGAGGAGAATTGAAATCGGCTCTCGTCAATAGTTACGGCGACCATCGTATCGCAATGAGCTTTTTGATCGCGGGTCTTAGATGTGGTATGGAAGTGGAAGATGTCGAGTGTATCAACACCTCGTTTCCGAATTTCTTTGAACTTTTGGGGATGTGTACAAAGGTCGAGAAATGAAAATCGTCCTTGCGGAGAGCTACGGCTTTTGTTTTGGGGTTAAGCGTGCGATCAAGATCGCCGAAGAGAACCGAAACTCCGCGACTTACGGCCCTTTGATCCATAATGCCAATGAGATCGATCGACTCAAAAACGACTTTAACGTTGCGTTGAGTGAGAATCTTAACTCCTTTAGAGCAGGCGATACGGCAGTAATCCGTACCCACGGTATCCCCAAGCAAGAACTCTCCACCCTCAATGAACGTCATGTCAATGTGGTAGACGCAACGTGTCCTTATGTGACCAAACCGCAGCAAATATGCGAAGAGATGTCGGCTCAGGGGTATGATATTGTCATATTCGGGGATGAAGCTCATCCTGAAATCAAGGGTGTAAAAAGCTATGCTATCGGAAATGTTTTTGTCGTAAACAGCCCCGATGAGATCGAGGGTTTACGGTTGCGTGAACGAGTAGCCACTGTCGCCCAAACCACCCGAAAGATCGAAGAATATCAGCAAATCGTCGGAAAGCTGATGGCAAAGCACAAAGAGGTGCGTGTTTTTAATACTATCTGCAACGCAACGTTCGATAATCAAGATGCGGTACGCGATTTGGCACAACAAGCTGATGTGATGATCGTTATCGGCGGTAAAAATTCCTCGAATACCAAACAGCTTCACTCCATCGCCAAAGAGTACTGCCCCGATAGTTATCATATCGAGAGTCAGGATGATTTGGATGCCGGATGGTTTAGCGGCAAACACTTTTGCGGGATCAGCGCAGGGGCTTCAACGCCTGATTGGATTATTGATGATGTTGTTGCGGCGATTGAAACGATGAGTTGCTAAGGACAAAGATGGCTAACGATTTGGAATGGAGTGAAAAATATCGCTTAGGGATCGGTAAAATAGATCAGCAACATATACATCTTTTTGAGATAGTTGCTCAGATCGCTAATCTTGATGCACTCACTTCGACCAAAGAGGAACTTAAAGCGATTTTAGTGGAACTGAGCCGTTATATGAATGAACATTTTAACGATGAAGAAGTCTATATGCATCGGATCGGTTTCCCTGAATATGAGCATCATCGAAATCTTCACCGTGAGATTATTGAGTTTGTGAATACGTCGGTGACTAATTCACCGACGTTGGCGATGATTCGAACCAAACTCAAATTTATTATCAAAAAAGCACTTATTGACCATATTGTGACGGAAGATATGAAATATAAACTCTATGCCGCTACCCTCAAAGAGGAACATGAGGACGATTGTACGCTTGAATTGACATAGCCTGCGGATTTGTTTTTTGATCCATTCTAATCTGATAATCTACATAAATAAAACAAAATAAAAGCATTTTTTCGCTATAATCAGCCAATTTTTAGTTACAAGGGAATAGGCATGGCTTTCGATAACGAATCGTTCGAAGAAGAAAATTTTGCTGAGATGTTAGAGGCATCTTTCAAAGAGCAAGAATCTACACGCATTACAGAAGGTGAAGTAGTAGAGATCCAAGAGAGTGATAATCGCGCATTGGTAGGCGTCGGTGAAAAACTCGAAGGGATCCTTTCACTGGATGAAATCCGTGACGCTCAGGGGAATCTTCTTTTTAACGTCGGCGATAAAATTATGGTAATGGTAATGGGTCACTACAATGAGCGCCCAAAAATTTCGTACAAAAAAGTGCTTGAGCAAGAGAAAACGCTCGCATTTATCAACGCACACAAAGACGATTTCGAGTCGGTTGTGATCGAAGCATTGGTTACGAAGAAAAACAAAGGGGGCTACCTCTTGGAAGCGGACGATGTCCATTTCTTCCTCCCTCGTTCACTTGCAGCGTTCAAAGAGACCGATCAAGTCGTCGGTAAAACGATCAAAGCACAAGTGGTTAAAGTGGATCCGGCGGAAGCGTCAATCGTCGTATCTCGCCGTAAGTTATTCAACGATGAGCGTAAACGCAAAAAAGAGGTGATCGATGCATTGATGGAAGAGGATAAAGTTATCCAAGGTACCGTCAAAAAAATCACCAGCTACGGTATGTTTGTTGATGTCGGCGGAATTGACGGGTTGGTTCATTACAATGAAATCAGCTACAAAGGGCCGGTTAATCCATCAAAACTTTACAAAGAGGGTGATGTTGTCAACGTAAAAGCGATCGCGTACGACAAAGACAAACGTCATCTGTCTCTCTCGATCAAAGCGGTACAATCCGATCCGTGGCAAGAGGTTGAAGAGGCGTTGGAAGAGGGTGATACTATCACTGTTACCGTCAGCAACATCGAACCGTACGGTATTTTTGTTGATCTCGGAAATGACATCGAAGGGTTCCTTCACATCTCTGAAATCACATGGGATAAAAATATCAAACACCCTAAAGATTACCTCACTGTCGGTCAAGAGATCGACGTTGAAGTTATCGAAATCAACTCTAAAACACACAAATTGCGTGTGTCATACAAACGTCTTCAACCGAAACCGTTTGAAGAGTTCACCAAAAAATGCAAAGAGGGTGATATCGTTACCGGTACTGTTACCTCTTTGACCGATTTCGGTGCATTCGTCAAAGTCGGCGGAGTAGAGGGATTGTTGCACAATCAAGATCTTTCATGGGACAAAAACGTTAAATGTAAAGATACCCTCAAAGTAGGTGAAGAGATCGAAGTGAAAATTGCGAAAATCAATGGTGATGATGAAAAAATCTCATTGAACCGTAAATCGCTTGAAGAGTCTCCGATCGATCAATTCGCTGCGAATCACAAAATGAACGAAGTGGTAAAAGCAACCGTTCGTGATGTTAAAGATTTCGGTGTATTCGTTTCATTGGAAGGGGGCGTAGATGCTCTTATCCGTAATGAAGACCTTTATCCGTTAATCGCAGAAGAGCTTGAAATCGGTCAAACGATTGAAGCGGCTATTTTGGTTATCGATGCAAAACGTGATCGTATCCGTCTTTCGGTAAAAAAATTAGAGCGTCTTAACGATCAAAAAATGTTAGATGAGATCAATGATAACGATGCGCATAGCCTTGGTGATTTGATTAAAGATCAATTGAAATAAATTCAATGCGACGTGCTGCTTATTGGCTGGTTCCCTTAATAGCCTTTGCGGTAGCAGTGTTTATTGTTTTATTTTTGGTACAAATCAATCCTTCGGCTCCTAGAGTTGATTTGAATGAAAATGCGGCTGAATCTGTTTCGTCTGAAGGTCTTAAAGGACAGTTAGGAAGCTGGATAAGCCATTTTGCCAAAAGCGGAGAAGATGATTATTTTTATCCCGTTAATGAAGTGACGTTGAAACTTGATATGGGAGATAAGAATAACGCGTTAGAGTTATATCGACTCACTATTAAGCCTAAGAGTTCGGACGAGCTTTTAGCGTGCAAAGAAGAGTTGAAAAAAACCGATCTCCCATACGTAATGCAAAATGAAGAGGATACTAAAATCCTTACGGTTGATTCAACAGACCGAGCTCAACTGCAATCTCTTGTAACAAAACTAAAAACCTACCAAATCTCGGCGACGGTGTCGCCATACACAGAGGAAAAATAATGGAAAAATTTAAAATTGTCGTATGTGATCATATCCATGAAGAGGGTTTAAATCTCCTCCGCCGTGATGATCAAGTCGATATGATTTTTGCCGCTGATATGGATAAAACAGCGCTTTTAGATGTAATTAAAGATGCTGATGTAGCGATTACCCGTAGTTCTACCGATGTCGATGATAAATTTATCAATGCGGTAAAAGGGAAAATGAAAGCGATCGTCCGTGCCGGTGTCGGTGTTGATAACGTCGATATTCCGGGATGTTCGAAAGAGGGGATCATCGTTATGAACGTTCCTACCGCCAATACCATTGCTGCGGTTGAACTCACGATGACTCATATGCTTTCATGTATGCGTATGTTCCCGTACTCTCACGACCATTTGAAAAACCAACGTATCTGGAAACGTGAAAAATGGTACGGTTATGAGCTAAAAGGGAAAAAACTCGGTGTCATCGGTTTCGGTAACATCGGGAGCCGTGTCGGTATCCGCTCTAAAGCATTTGAGATGGATGTTATCGCGTATGACCCGTATATCCATCCATCTAAAGCGACCGATGTCGGGGTAAAATACACGACGAATTTCGACGATATTTTATCATGTGACATCATCACGATCCATACTCCGAAAAATAAAGAGACGGTGGGCATGATCGGTGCGGATGAAATCGCAAAAATGAAAGACGGTGTTGTCCTCATCAACTGTGCACGCGGCGGTTTGTACGATGAAGACGCTCTTTATGACGGTCTTAAATCAGGAAAAATCCGTTTCGCGGGTATCGACGTGTTTAACAAAGAACCGGCAACAGATCATAAATTGCTTGAGTTGGATAATATCTGTGTCTCTCCACACTTGGGTGCAAATACGTTTGAATCTCAGCTCGGTATCGCTCTTGAAGCGGCACAACAAGCCATCGAAGCGGCAAAAGGGATCGCTTATCCTCATGCGATGAATTTGCCTATCGATGAGACCAAAATCCCTGCATTTGTTAAACCGTTCTTGGAAATGGGACAAAAAATCGGCTTTTTGGCATCTCAAATCAACAAAGCCCCTATCGTTTCGATCAAAGTCAGCGGACGCGGCGATATTGCCGAGTATGTCACTTCTTTGGCAACGTTCGTAACGGTCGGTGCTCTTGCTGATATTTCAGGGGATACGATCAACTACGTGAATGCTGATTTCGTCGCTTCTGAGCGCGGGATTAAAGTAGAGACCGAATCACTTCCGGGGAGCCCTGTTTATAAAAACCTCGTAACGGTTCGTTTGACAACAGACAAAGACGTTATCGAGATCAGTGCAACGATGTTCGGTGATGATGTTCAACGTATCGTAGACATCAACGGCTTCGGTGTCGACATTGAACCGAAAGGGAATATGATCCTTTTCAAAAATACCGATGTACCGGGTGTTATCGGACAAGTCGGAACGATGCTTGGTGCGCATAACGTCAACATCGCCGATTTCCGTCTCGGACGCAATAAAAGCAGTGAAGCATTGGCGGTTATCATGGTTGATTCAGCCGTTAGCGATAAAACTCTCAAAGAACTCTCTGCCCTTAACGCTTGTATCAGTGTTAGCTACGCTAGAATCTAATTTTCCCCTTAGGGGAAACTGCTTTTATAGTCTTGTTTTAGCCCCCCTAAGTTATAATCATTTACTTTTTTAAAATGTGGAGTATGGATGAGTACGGAAGAGATCGGGGCACTACTAAGCGATAAAAGCAAGCTCCTCTCCGAAATCTATTTCGAACTTCAAGCCGCGTGTGAGGCTAAATACGGTCCCGATACCCTCGTCATCATCGAAGTGGGATCATTCTTCGAGGTTTACGAGGTCAACAACGAAGAGATGAAGATCGGTAAGGCGAAAGATAATTACCTACTTCATAATTTGGCTTCCTGAATATCGCAAAAAGCCCCAAAATAGGCACTTTTGAAGAATCTAATAAATTCAGCAAGGTGCATTAAACTACATAGAATCTCATTAACAACTACATAAAAAGCTACATAAGTCGTACCCCCCATTAGAAACTCAGCAAGAGTTTTTTAAATCCTATTCCAGAATGAATTTTGGCAAGGCATTTTTGTTGGTTCGTATATTTCAATTTTTTTGAAAGTTGAAATTGTATTGATATTTGGTGTTAATGTTATGCAGCATTACTAACTATATTACTTTTTTTAAAGATTTAAGTTATAATATTTTTTCTTCTTGTTAAATGCTTCTTATGGCACTATCGTCTAACTGGTTAAGACATTGGATACTAAAAGGTTTTAATTAATTCCAAAAATGTAGGTTCGAGTCCTAACAGTGCCACCACACAAGGATATCAATGCATCAAACAACATATTTAAACAATTTTTTGAATGAAGTTGGACATAGCGTTCATTGTATGAATACTATTGCAGTTGCTTTGTCTCATCTTGAAGAAGATACTAAAGTTCCTGATAAACTTAATATATCATGGGAATCAAATAATATTGAAAAATCAAGTATAAATTCTAGAAGGTTTGCAATAAAATCATCAATCGTGTATTCCATTGAAAGTTTTTATGAGTATTTAACAAAAGTAAGTAAGGATCCATCTTGGTTAAAGTCTAAAAAAGCTTTTACTGATACTAATGGTAAGCAATTATCTAAGGCAGAAAGAACTGTTAGATTATTAAAAGATATACCAACATTGCAGCAGGAATGGATTATATTGGTAGAACTTTTATGTCATTGGAGAAATAGAGTTGTTCATGCTGGTTCATCTAATGCAAGTATATCAAAGGCTTCACAACAATATTTAAGAAGCAAAGAAAAACAAATATACGATAATTATCACCACTTTAGTGTATCAATTGCATTAGAAAATTTTAATCATAATAAATTTACCTTAAAAGACGTAACGACTTTAATAACAATAGTAATTAAATGTGCTCGTAAAATTGATGAAGAATTTATTTTAGCGATAAAATCCAAGCCATATACCGAAATCATAGATAGCATAGATAACAAAGACTTTGATGTAATAAAAAAGCAAAATGAAAGTGCTAAAAAAATTAGACAATTAGAAAAATGGTTAAGCATTAATTATAATTATTTGAGCAAAGATACTATAAAAAATATTGTTGATACATTAAGTAAATGATAAGCCTTTAGTATGCTCAGAAAAATATTATTTATAAAGAAATTTAATTTCTATCATTGCTAAAATAGCCAATTTAATAATTAATAAATTTGATTTATAGACGTAGTCAATATACGACATAGAATTGATTGCTCCAGTTCCACCACTTCTATATAATAAAAATCCTGGGTTGTTATTATCTATATAAAACCATTTATGATGAGAAGCATTGCGTATAGTGCTGTTGAGTTCTAGAGTAAAAGCTTGAAAAATTGGATCCGTTTGGAGTGGTCCTAATTTACTGTCTTTATTGAGCTCATTATATTTTTTTAAAGTCATAGATTGAAACGTATCATAATTTCTGTTTTGATTAATATTATTTACACATGCAAAAATAGTTAAATGTGTTGTGATGTATTCATATGCATTTCCATAAAACATTTTGACATCATCAAAATTACTAGGGCAAAATATACTTTCTATTCCATCTTCAGGGTGTAATTCAATTTTCGTGTTTAACAACAATCTATTAAACTCACTAAAATTTTTGAAATATTCACTAAATATATCAATATAATTTTTCCAATGCATTGTTTGTAATTCATTCTTGTAATAATTTTTAAAAGCTTTAAAATGATTTGATTTTTGTTTTGCTTTACTAAAATGTTTTTTTATGTCATTAAACAATAGGGTATTTGGAGTGATTAATCTGAGCAAAAAATCATAGATCGTAGAATGTAGAATTGTAGTAAATCTATACATAGATTCAACATTGGAATATTTTTTCAATTCTTCATTCATCAAATCTGATCTACCACTATTGAATAAGGAGTAAGCTTTTTCTATGATTTGCCAATCTTCTAGTAAATTTGAATCTCCTCCTAATCCATCAAAAGCAAATAATCCTGGCATTCCAAATGGACCATCTGCTCTTTTCGCTTTATCAATATTTAAGAAGCCTTTTGAAATACCATGTTTCAACATAGATTGTGTTATAAAGACGGAAGGTATTAAAGTCTTTTCATGTATATACTGTTTCGGATAGACCATTTCAGTATGGAGATTTATTGCAATAAAATCCTCACCTTCTTGAGTGAAAGTGAAATTGATAGGTTTGTTAATACTTGTATTTATAACTCTATTATTTTCTTTTTCTACTTCTATTTCAAATGATATCTTTTGGTGACATTCAGGACATTGAATTGATATGGTTTGAAACTTTTGCATACCCATGCCAATTCTTAAAATGATACCTTGATGACATGTATCGCACCTAAGAGGAAATCTCTTTATCATATCTCACTCCTTTATGATTGAAAGTAATTATACTCATTGCACCTATATCTATTCTCCAAATCTAGACCGATTTTTGGCAAAAATTTCTTGTTATAGATACTATCATAGGAATGACATCTAAATTTTTTCTTTTGATATAATCACATTAAAACAGCTATTAAGTTGAATATATGATTTATAACATTAATTGGAGAGGAAAAGTAATTGCCTTTTTTTCATACTGGACTAATTCTTAAGCCTAATGAGGTTGAGAAAGCTTTACAACTGTTAGAAGGCGAAATATCAATAGCTCCAGATCCTACAAAGCGTTTTTGGGCAAGTTCTGATGGTGTGGCTATGAGTTATCAAACATCATTTGAAACGAGAGAAGATTATATATTTAATATTGACAATATGGTCTTATGTTATGAATTGCAAATTTCTGCAAAGTCATCAGAAGAGGCTTTTAATATTTTATCAATAATAAAAGCTGGTATGTATCTGGGATACCCAGAATTATTACAAGAGCATGGACTTCCATTTCCTATTGAAGTCACTAAAAGCTCAATTAATGTATGCAATACACAACCTTTTTGGAGTCAGTTTATATATGACGATAAGATTGATATTGGTTTATTCACATACAAAGCAGCAAAAGATGACACTCAACGAATATATGCTTTAGAAAAATATAAACTCAGCCTTGAACAAGATAGTATCACTCCTCATTCTGGACATCCAAAATATGGGCAAATATTTGAGAATGAATCTTCAATGCATTCAACTCATGTCAAACAATTAACATCAGTAATTTTGGCATACTCTGTTATAGAAGAGATTGGATGTGAAATTAGAGCAAGTGAAAAAAACCCACGGTTTATTAAAGGAAAATGGAATCCTGAAGTTTGGGATGAAACTATTAACAGACTTGAAAAAAAAGGGATTGCTGTAGATGAAAAGTTTGTTTGGATATTCAGAGGTGATGACACACCAATTCATAAAGAATTTACTGATGATTTTGGGGTATTAGCTAATTATAATGATGAAAATATTGTAAGAGATAGAGAATTACATATCATTGAAGCTATCCAATTTGCTTCATACCTAAGGAATTTTGTTGCAGCACATAGGTTTAATGAAAAGTCAAAATATATTTCTCCATATGATGTTTATAATGTTCAGATGTTGGCTAGAAAGTTATTGATGCAAAGCATGGGAATATGGTCTTATGTAAGGAATAATGCTTAGCAATAAGCTAAAAAATAAATTGAACTACATAAAAAACAGCATAAAAAAAACGATGCTATGTAGCAAATTCACCAAAGATTTTTAAGATTTTTTCGACCAATATCATTGATTTTTCAATGCCTTGTTCTGTGTAATTTAAATAGTCTATATTATTAATAAAAATAATACTTTATGGATTTGAACTACATAAAAATAGAAATTCAGTAAAAAATTTCAATAGGTTGATTCCAGATTACGAAACTATTTCATTTTTGATGCTCAATTTATTAGAAATTATAATTTACAAAAAAATTACCAAAAAATGCATTACTGTAATTAAAAATTATGATAATAATAAGCAAAAAACTGCAAAAAAGGCAAAAATTCGGATCGAGCTACATAAAAAGCTACATAATTTTTTTTTTGATATGAAATTCTGCAATAGTTTTTATATGCTGAGTTTCTATTTTCCGATCCAATGCACATATAAACTTTATGAAATTCGGGAAAGAAAATTGCCTTGCTTAGTTTCTAACCTGTAATATAGACTCCTTTTAGTATAATAAATTTTATAACTTTTGGAATGAAAAAATGGTGTGGAGATTCGATGAATACGGAAGAATTAGGGGCTATACTAAATGACAAAAAGAAGCTTCTTTCCGAAATCTATTTTGAACTTCAAATAGAATGTGAAAAAAAATACGGACCTGATACGGTTGTACTCATCGAAGTAGGGTCATTTTTCGAGGTCTACCAAGTAAATAATGAACATTTAAACGTCGGCAAGGCGAAAGAAGTCGCCGAATTCCTCAACATCCAACTCACCCGTAAAAACAAAACAATCCTCGAAAACTCGATCCAAAACCCTCTCCTTGCAGGGGTTCCGACCGTCTCTATCGAGCGGTATCTCAGCCGTTTGGTGCAGTCAAAAAAATACACCATCGTTCTCGTCCGTCAGCAGGGTGAAGTCCCCCATATCCGCCGCTATATCTCCAATATCATCTCTCCGGGGACGAATTTCGACTACATCGCCGAAGCGAGCGAGAACTATATCGCTTCGCTTCTAATCGATCAAAATAACGGCGTTTACTCCATCGGCTATTCCGCTATCGACGTGGGGACGGGCAAAACACTCATCAACGAAATCCACGGAACCCGCGAGGATAAAACCTATGCCCTCGATGAAGTGTTTACACTGTTGCAGAGCTACCAAACCTCCGAGGTGGTGGTAACGTTTTGTGCGGGAGACATCGACCGAGACGAAGTGAACCGCTATCTGGAGATCAAGAACCATCATCGCACTTCGATGAATGAGAAACGCCTGCGGATCGATTACCAAAACGAACTGTTTGAACGGATTTATCAGATACGCTCCCTCCTCAGCCCTATCGAGTATCTCGATTTGGAGCGGTTCCCTTACGCCTCTGAGTCGCTCTGTATCCTCATAAACGTCATTATCGATCATGATGCGGGAATCATCGAGAAGATGAATCGTCCGACGTTTTTGGGAACCAATCGCTATATGTATCTGGGGAACAACGCGGCGGAGCAGTTGGGGATCATCTCACGCGATTCGGATGAGATGACCCTCCTCAAGCTCATCGATAAAACCTCTACGGCAATGGGAAAACGGCTGTTGCGCGAACGGTTGCTCAATCCGATCTGTGATGTGAAGCTTCTCGAAGAGCGGTACGATTTGATCGACAAAATGGCGGATCATATCGCGCCGTTGGAGACGAAACTCAAAGAGGTGTACGATTTGGAGCGGATACTGCGCCGTTTGAAACTCTCTAAATTGCACCCGTTCGAGCTCTCCTACTTTTATGCGTCGCTCAGTGCGGCAGAGTCACTGTTTGCGGATGCGGATCGGTTAAAAATCAGCTATGATAAAGCCAGTGCGACGGAGTGTATGCAGTGTGCTTCGGAACTGCGTCGAATCTTCAACATCGAAGCGTGTGCGAAGTTCAGACGCGATCAGGTGGATGAGAACCTCTTTAACGAGGGGATTGATCCCTCTATCGATGCGCTCGAAGCGCTCCAAAACAACAACCTCTCGAAACTGAATGCTATCATTGAGCATATCGACACGTTTTTCGAATCGGGGGGATCGTATGCCTCTATCGGTTGGTTGGAGAGCGAGGGGTATCATCTCCTGATGACCCGTAACCGCTACGTGAGCGTCGAAGAGGCGCTGCATAACAGCTTTTTTACCCTTGATGGGACACACCATTTTTTCCGCGATTTTCAGGTACGCAAACTCAAAACGGCGGTCAAACTCTCTTCGACGTTGCTGGATGAACTCTCCATCGAAAATGCGGGGGCGAAATCGCGGATGATCGCGCAGGTCAAAGAGCGTTACCGCGAACAGCTCGAAGTAATCGAGCGGCGCTTCTCCCATGCGATAGAGCATCTGATCTCGTTTCTCGCCGTGGTGGATGTTTCCCTGAGCGGTGCGAAGTGTGCCAAGCAGTACCGTTATGTACGACCGAGTATCGTTCCCTCCCAAAAAGCCTTTATCGAGACGGTGGGATTACGCCATCCTCTCATCGAATCGCGTGAAGAGAACGGTATTTTTGTCCCGAACGATCTTTTTTTAGGTGCAGTCGATCAGCATAGCTATGAGGAACATCCGACGATTGAAAACGGCGAGGATGTCAAAGGGGTACTTCTCTATGGGATCAACTCCAGCGGGAAATCCTCACTCATGAAGAGTATCGGGCTCTCCGTTGTGATGGCGCAGGGGGGCTTTTTCGTTCCGTGTGCCATGATGCGGTTCTCTCCCGTCGATAAACTCCTCACCCGCATCGTCTCCAAAGATAACCTCTACAAAGGGCTCTCTACCTTTGCGGTGGAGATGCTGGAGTTGCGAAACATCTTCAACCGTGCGACGGAGAATACCCTCATCCTCGGAGACGAGATCAGCCACGGTACGGAGACCGAATCGGCTCTCGCCATCGTGGCAAGCGCGATTCTCAAGCTTCGAGAGATCGGCAGTATGTTTATCTTTGCTACCCATCTCCATCAGCTCTCCTCTCTCGCTGAGATTGAGAAAGCTAAAGAGATCGTACTGCTCCATTTGGGGGTCTATTACGATGAAGCGAGCGATCGGCTCGTGTATGATCGAAAACTCAAAAGTGGGAGCGGATCGACACTGTACGGACTGGAATTTGCCAAATCGCTCCACATGGATGAGACCTTTTTGAAAAAGGCGTACGAAATCAGAGGGCGCATCACCGACAAAACCCATGAAGCGTCGATGCTGAAGCGGGAGAAAAAGAGCCGCTACAACAACAAGCTCTTTTTGACCAAATGTGCGTTGTGCGATGAAGCGGTCGATGAAGTGCACCATATCATTCCGCAGGCGAATGCCGATGATGGCGGCTCTATCGGTCATTTTGGGATGAACCATAGATATAACTTGATCCCTCTGTGTTCAAAGCACCATAGGCTGGTGCATGAGGGGAAAATTGCCATCCACGGATTTGTGATGAGCCAAGAGGGGTTGAAGCTTAGTTACACCGAGAGTAGTGAAGCGTAACTTTCCCCATCACGCCATCACTTTTTGCATGGGGCGGGCGTAGGGTTGGATAAGCTGGGCGTAGATTTTCGGCATATCGAGGATCGAGATCATCTCGTTGGCAAAATCTTCGGGATTATCGGGGATAATAACCGCTTTGGTCAGTGAATTTTCATTTTTCAACACGTTACTGTACTGGCTGATCGAACGCAAAGGGATTTCAGGACTGCTGTAGATCGCATCGACGGCAAGTCCGAGATAGACTACCTGTTTTTCGATGACTGCTTTGACGAGAATGATGGTATCGCTCTCTTTATCGTATTTTTTCTCCATTCCGAGCAGTTTGGCTAACGAAATAACGCTCACCATCCGTTTTTCATAGCTGATGACCCCCAGATTGTATTCGCTGGCATGGAGTATCGAGGTAAGCTCTTGATGGGCGAGTGAACAGACGACATTTTTGGATTCGACCGCAAAAAGCGAACCGCCGACGAAAAAGGTGGAGATTTCCGTTGTCTCTTCCGTACCGTTTTGTTTTGGATAGGTATAGAGCCGTTGGGTCGGAGTCTCTTTTTCTACGGCTTGAACTTCACCGATTGGGCGATAGAGGAGGGCGATAATATCGTTATCGTATCCGTCGCTTTGTTTGTATTCGCGATACCCGTTGGAACAGGTCGCACCGACGGCGTAATACAGCCCGTTATAGGGGAGAATCTGCGCATCGCTTTGTCCGGGTGAGAGTTCGAGGATAGCGATCGGAAGCGGGAGTGTCTCTCCAATAGAGATTTCAGCGGTTGTAGAGGAGACTACGGTGCCGTTACGGTCGATAAAGAGGGCAAACATCCCTTGCTCAACAAAATGGTTCTCATCTTTGGGAAGTGTATCGTGCAGCATTGCTTCGAATTGTGATTCGGCGTCAAATACGATTCCGATTCCGCCGACGTTTTCGTTATTTAGGTTACGGATACAGGCATTGTAAATATATGTAGAACGGTTGGCATAATACGGGGTTGGTTCGAACGTTGATACGACGTACTCTTGTGCTGTTTTAAGATCCAGTGTCTCCATTGCCCATGAATACCCCACTTTTTTCCCGAGAATCGCATTTTCCGATTCGTTGGAAACAGCGATAATCGTCCCCTCCCGATCATAGATGAACATACTGTGGTAAACGGTATAGAGGCTATTGATGTATTTCAATATCGAAGTTATTTTTTCTCGATGCTCTTCACTGATCGTAATGTGAGCCAAAGACTCGCGAAACGTTGTTGTCAGTGCCCACCATCGGCAATCGTTTGCCCGCTCGTAAAGGTTACGATCCATGATGTCGATAGCGAGAGAGGATTGAAATTTCAGATCTTCAAGATGTTGAATCATCATGGCTCGATTGAGACCTGCAACGGTATGATCGAAAATTCGTTTGGTCTCTTCGCCTGTTTTGGAAATCTCGCTGAGGAGTGCTTTGGTAAAAGGATTTTCATGCCCGACGGTATTGGCGATTTGAACATTTCCATTCCAGACCGTAATATCGAGTTCACGTTGGATTTTGTTTGCTTTTTCCAAAATATCCTGTAGCTCTTGCGGATAGTAAGCCTGAGCATTGCTCACGGAGTCAAAGAGCTCATTGGTGGCGAATGAGGTACGTGACGATGAACGAAACGCGAGATGAAGCGGTACCATGGCGTGTCCAATCCATCCGGAGCCGTTGTATCCTTGATAGCCTGTTGTTTTGACCGCTTTGAAGAGATATTCGAACCCTGCATAGTAGGTTTGGTGATCGGCGTTGTTACGAGGTGATAAGAACGATCCGACCGGTACATGATGCGCTGAAGATGACGCGATAACCTCACCGTCGGAATCTAGAAGTTCCAGCGCGATATAGGGATTTTCGCGTGTTAATTTTCGAAAAATACTTTGAAGTTCATTTTCGAAACGAAATATAAGACATAGAACCCCCAGCGGCTCTTCACTCTGCGGATCGCAGACACGGAAAGAGTAGATGAGGGAGGGCTTGTGATGATTGAGATCGCTGGAAGAAAAGGTTTCGACATACCCTTCATACGTGTAGAGAGATTCTTGGATGAGAGGATCTTTTGAATAGGTGATCGGATTGGTTTGGTCAAGCTGTATGAGAACTTTTCCTTTGGTATCGAGGAGAATGATGTTTTCGTAAACGCTGTATTTCAAAACGTACTCTTTAAAACGGGCGCTCAGGGTATTTTTTTTATGGATTTTAATTTCGCGCATCTCTTCAGATGCCGACATATCGGTTGACTTTAAAAAGAGAAGATAATCTCGAATATCATCATCGGTAGCAAGGAAGCCAATATCGGCAGTACGCTCAAAAAGGTTTCGGATCAAAATATCGATCGCGGTTTGTGCTTTGGACTCAAGTTCATTGACACTTTTGTTAAACGTTTCTTCGATAAGCCGTTTTAGAGGAACATCGAGCAACTCTTCAAATGCTTTGCGGGTTTCGCTGGTATCCATCCCGATATTGGACATAGATCCTAATAACGTTAATAAGTCCCACTTACTCGATAAGGTACTCATGTTTTTTTCAAAATTTTGAACGTCAGGCATATAGTTGATGAGGTGATTGCGCTGCATTATAGATCCTGTATGTCATAGTGTTTTGATGACAGTATAGGAAGCAATTGAGAGAATGAGCCCTAACTCATGCTTAAAATTTAATCATGAAATAGTACTTTTGAGTAATAACTATTATTTTGCTAAATTATTGATTATATAATAAACATGAAGGGAGAGGATAGCGTTAATTTCTATTTGGATTCAAAGCGAAATTTTTTATCGTCTTCTACTTTTTGCAACCGTACATGAGTCACATGCCCCTCAGGAGAGATACTATACTCACGGCGAGTTTTCGGGTCGATAAAGAGGATTCGGGTATGACCGTTGTAGATACCGTGGTGGGTTATGACGGCATGTAGATCCGCTTCATAGAGTTTATCTAATGTCTCTTGCATGGCTTGAAGCGCTAATTCTGTGGTGTTAATGGTTTCGGTAGCTTCTTGAAGTGCTTCCCGCTCGAGTTTGTATTGTTGAAGGCGAACCAAATCAGCTTTCATAGGGGTTTCACCGTTCTTTTGTCTGATGAGAACACGTGCTTGAATATCTTTTATCCGGCTGTTTTTATCATTAAACAGGCTCTGACGCATCGATAAATTTTTGGTCTCAGTTTGCAGCTGGGTATTTTTCTCTTTGATTTGGGCTTCTAAATCAACAATCTTTTGGTGATAGCGCTCTATAGCATGAGGGTCAATAATAAGGTTATTGCCGTCCCCTTCAATATTTTCGATTGTAATTGATTCGAGCGCGGTGATACGGGCATTGGAATAAAGGGTATCAATGTAAATCTCACGCCCGATGATCTCACCCCCCACCATTTTTTTGATACGGATTACATCCGCTTCGACTTTACCCACTTCTAAAATATTGATATTCGCTTCTTTGGCTTTTAAATCCCCTCGATGGAGATGGACATTGGCGGTTTCGGAGACATTGATTTGCGATTTCTTATGCGTTTGTGCACCGATATTGACTTCGCACGCCTGAATCTTGGCATTTCCTCCGACCGTACCGCTGACATCGAGTTTTTGAACGTCGATATTGACACCCATACCGACAGCGTCTTCACTGGAGACTTTCTTTTTGATTTTGAGGGATACATCTTTATCGATGCCGGTTTCAATTGAACCGGTCTTTTTGAAACTGGCACTTTCGATTTGAAGCTCTTGCGAGATGTAAAATATCCCGTTTTTGCGCTCTACATAGCCGGAAACACTTGCATAGTAACGGACGCTCTCTTCATCTTCTTCAGTGGAAACCGTTTCGGGATCTACTGTAGCGTAGGGGGCAAATTTGATGATTGGTTCGGGAACGGCAATATGCGCTCCCGTGCAGGCTCGTCCGTCACGTCCCGGTTTTGGGAGGATGTATTCGAGGATCAGATCTCCGGGATTGACCCCCTCAATCAGACTTTTACTATCATTAGCCTCTTTGTAGTGGAGAATAATTTTATCATTGATCGGCATTGTCGGCAGAAAAAATTCCCCGATAGAGAGCCGATACGGAGCACTAAGCGGTCCCTCTTTTTGAATTCTTCCGATGAGCCGATTGATCTCGCGATCAACTCCTTGATCGTAAAGCCCGATCATCAGACCATGACGAAGCTGTTTTCGGATAATAGCCTCTTTGATCCACTCTTGTACCCCTTTTTTGAGAGGGATGGTAGAAGTAGGTTCGATAACGGCGATCACTTTGCTTTTTGTTTTATCGGTTGCAATCGTGAACTGTAAATCCAGATAGGGGTGAGGTTTTGCGAGACGGATATGAATTTGGTATTCTTGTTGAAGTAAAAAATGGGGTGAGCGAATCTCATTTTCCGTTGTTTGGGTTAGAAGATCATCCCCTTGGAGGATTTCCCACTCCTCGTCTACACTCCCTTTAAACGATGTCTCATACGAGAGAAGATCGAAATCAAGGCTGTCTATAGGCACCCTTTGGGCTAGTGATGCATTTTTTAAATCTTGCATCACATTGGTAGAGAGGATAGTAGTCGGGATGAACGTGGACATCTATTGTTATGGCTCCATAATTGAGACGGCTTTTCGCTCATGGAAATTGAAATGATGTTCCAAATCAGAATTATGAAGAAGAACGGGGACAACCACGAGCGACGCGATGACAGCCGCTATTGTACCAAAAATAAGTGAAACGCCAAGCCCTCCGAAAACGGCATCACTGGCTAGTAGGGTTGAAGCGAGGATAATTGCGGCTGCAGTGAGGAAAATCGGTTTTGCACGGGTAGCGGCTGCATACGATATAGCTTCATTTTTGTGCATCCCTTTGTCAAGCATCAGCGATTTAGTAAAGTCGATCAACAGCAATGAGTTGCGCGAACTGATTCCGATGAGGGCGATAAACCCGATCAAAGAGGTAGCCGTCAAAAAGAACGTATCGGCGGTGAAGAGATCGACGATACCGTGTCCGACGATCACTCCGATGATAGAGAGAAAACTTCCCAATAATACGATACCGCTAAGGACAAAGCTTTTGTAGTAAATGACCATCAATAAGAAGATCAAGATAAGAGCGGCGATAAATGCGCCTCCAAGATCAACGAAGGTGTCTAGGGTCACTTTCATCTCTCCGTCCCATTTAAGCTCATATATATCTTTGGTTTTTTTATCCACGAGCTGAAGATTGAACAATCCTGTTTTGGTAATCTCGTATTCGTCACCGAAGGTATCGAGGATCACATTGCGCGCCGCCATCAGCGGGTACACTTGGGAAACCATATCGGTTTCGGCAAGGACGTTGGTCATTTGGTGAAGATCTTTCGACATAATCATCGGATTGGATTTAACCGGAACAATATCGACCACTTCGGTCACCGGAACCATCATCCCCATTTGATTTAACAGGGTCAAAGATGAGAGCTTCATCTCGATGGCATTTTTATCTCGTGAGGCAAACTTTTTCCCCTCCGGCGTCAAGGTCAAAAATATAGGGATTTGATCGGTGGCATTTTGAGAATTTTTAACCGCAACTCCCATCCCCTCAAAAGCGAGATATAAAATATCATTGACGTGTTTCACGTCCAATCCCGATTTTGTAATTTTGTCGGTATTCACGCGTACTTCAAATTTGTCATAGATTTCATCTTGCATGATGTCAATATCGACGAGACCGCTTGTCTGTTTAAATACCCCTTCGACACGGGTACTGAGGTGCCGAATTCCGTCTGCTTTGTTGCCGTATATTTCAGCGACAACGGCTGCCATGGTCGGAGGACCCGCAGGAGGTTCGACAAATTTTATATTGGTTTGAGGGTAGATATTTCCACACTGTTTGATGATAACGGGGCGAAGGCGTTGCACCATCATATAGGAAGGTTCGTCGCGATGATGTTTTTTAGTCAGATTCACGACCACTTCGGCAACATTTTCGTTGTTTTTAAAGTGAGATCCTTTGATCAATCCGGCAAAATCAAGAGGTGAACCGGTTCCTAAAAAAACTTCGGCATCGAGCATTTCGGGCTCATGCTGTAATACCCCGATAACACAGTCGCTGACTTGACGCGTTTGCTCGATTGAACTGCCGTTGGCTAAATCGATATAGACACTGTAGGTATCGTTATTTTTCCCCGGTAACATTTTGGCGAGTACCAGTTTGGTCGGGATGAGGGCAACGGCAAAAACAAATGCGATTAATGTTCCCCATAATACTTTCTTTTTTTTGGAAGGTGAATCCAAAAGATCGAGTAAATAGTTTTCGAATTTTTTATACATCAGTGCGATTCTCCGTGGGGGGCGGGTTTTTTAAGAAGCCGTATTGCCAAATAAGGAGTAAAGATATAGGCAACAAACAGCGAAGCGACGAGGGCGACGGGAACGTTAGCAGGGATCGGTTTCATGAACTGTCCCATCATTTGACCGACAAACGCCATCGGTACCATCGTGAGAATGATCGCTAAGGTCGCGATATTGGTCGGTGCCCCGATCTCATCGGTTGCTTCGATCATGAGTTCATCGGCATCTCTCTCGTGCGCTCCGGGAGCATGGAAGTGACGGTGAATGTTTTCGATAACGATGATCGCCGCATCGACGAGCAACCCTAGACTCAGGAGGAAGGCAAAGAGGGTGATACGATTGACCGTTTGTCCCGTAATGTAGGCGATAAAGAGGGTAATCGCCAAGATCGCAGGAACGGTGAACGTCACGATCAGAGACTCGCGCCAACCTAATACGAAGATGAGCAAAATAGCGATAATAACGATCGAGAGGAGGAGGTGAAACACGAGTTCGTTAACCGCTTCGTTCGCCCGTTCTCCGTCGTTGCGGGTTATAACATAATTGATCCCCTCGGCAGCCATCTGCTCTTTGTATTTTTCGAGCTCTTCTTTCACGGCATCGGCGATATTGACGGCATTTGTCCCTTGAAGTTTGGAAACGGTCAGGGTGACTTGATCTTTGAGCGGTGAGAATTTTCCATCTTCTTTCTTCACACTTACAAGCGCTGATTTGAAGTTCTGAATATCGCTTCCTGCACTGATAGTAGCAACATCACGCAGATAGATCGCCGATCCGCCGTATTGGGCAACGATGATATTGCCCACATCTTCGATACTCTCGATGGCATTGCGTACCCCGATCATAACGATTTTATTATCCTCGGTTTTCCCTTTAATCTCAGGGACGTTATAGGCGAGTGACTGGGTCGCTTGAACGATTTGTCCCAAAGAGAGGTTGTAGCCGCTGAGGCGGTTCATATCAACGAGGACGTTGTATTGATGCTTTTTAGCCCCTTTAATGTCGGTAACGGCGACGTTCGGAAGCCCGTTGATGTGGTGCTGTATCTCTTTGACGTGATCATAAAGAACGGTTGGGTTCATTGCGGGGTTATTGGAATAAAATGCAACGGAGACGATCGGAATATCGACATCGATGTCGAGCGGTTTGATGATCGGCTGCATAGCTCCCTTAGGGAGGATACTCATGTTTTGCATGATTTTGTCGTAGATTTTGAGGTTCGAGTCCTCTTTGGCTTCACCGATGAAAAAAGCGGCATTAATGACAGCAACATTATCCATCGCCATGCCGTGGATATGTTCGATCCCTTTGACCTCTTTGAGCTTACGTTCCAGCGGTTTAACGATGACATTTTCGACTTCGCTGGCAGTAGCTCCGGGGAGGGCGATGATGACGGTAGAACCGCTGACCACCATTTGAGGGTTCTCTTCACGCGGCATGAGCATAAGAGCCATATAGCCGATTACAAGGAGGAAAACTCCTAAAATCGGAGTAAGAGGATTACGTAAAAAACCCTTTGCAAGCTTTCCTGCGGAGTCTTTAGGCTGGTAGGAATGGGGTGCGTGCATTTATGCTCCTATTCGATTTCAATGGTTGCGTACATTCCGGGATAAACGGTTTGTTTGGCGCTGAATGAGACTTTGATTTTAAAGGTGTGAGTCATCGGATTGGAACTCGGGACAATCGCACTTACTTTGCCGATTCCGATATAACCGACGGAAGGGACAGAAATTTTTACTTTTTTCCCTACAGGGACAAGTTTGAGATTGTTCTCCGCCACTTCAACTTCGATTTTAAGTGCATTAAGATCGGAAAGGACGATGGCTGGCATCCCCGGCATCGCCATCTCACCCACTTTGATATTTTTAGCGATAACGACACCGCTGTTAGGTGCGGTGATACGGAGATAGTTATATTGGTTGTTGACCTCTTGGAGGCGTGCTTTGGCTTGGTTGACCTGACGCTCTCCGATCGCGATCATATTTTGGAGATTCTTTTTGGAGAGTTCGAGGTTTTCCACTTCAAATTTTGAGACCATATCTTGGGCTAAAAGACGTTTGTTACGTTCTAGGTTCAACTCCAAGTTCGCGTATTGGTTTTGATACATTTGAAGCGAAAGCTCAGCCTGAGCGATTCCGAGTTCGACTTGGTTTTTAGCCGAATCGATCTCTTTTGAATCGATGGTATATAAAAGCTGTCCTTTAGAGACGCGCGATCCCTCGGAAACGTTGACACTGGTGACAAAGCCCATGTTACGGCTCGTGATCATTTTTTGGTTATCGCTGATAACGCTTCCTGAGAGGCTAATTCCTGCGGCACTGAGAGAAGCCGATAGTGCGAGTGTCGTGATCCAAAATTTCATTATTTAACTCCGTTGCTAAGTTTTTCGAGGGCAAAAATGCGCTCGTTTCGTTGATTTTTAACCATTTGAAGGTTGAGGACTTTTTCGATCTGTTGCGATTGTTTGATGATGACGTCGCTCATCGATGCAAGGTGCTCATGATAACGCCCTTCGTAATTTTTATAGATCTCATCTGAGAGGGCAAGCTCTTTTTCGAGACTGTTGACTTGGGCATTTAAACTTTCGATTTCGGTACGAATTTTATCGTATTGGAGGGTGATCCCTTTTTTCGCCAACTCCACTTGGGTCGTCGTTTTCAGTTTCTCGATACGGGCTTTTTCGAGTGTATTTTTGTCGATTCCTCCGTTGAAGAGGTTCCATGAGAGTTTTGCACCGACGGTGTAGGCTTTATGCTCGTTGAAATTACCCAAAAAGGTATCATCGGCGCTGGAGGCTTCGGCAAATGCTCCCACTTGCGGGAGAAACGGTGCATACGCAACATCCACCATGCGATCACGAATTTCTAACCCTTGGGCGGCTTTTTTAAGATCGGTATTGTTTGCTAACACATCATTTTCGCTGATGGCGGATGAGGGATAATCATGGGAGGGGAGTTCGATCTCGGTTACGGGGGTGTTGAGCAAAAAACTCAAATAGTGGTAGAGAAGTTTTTTATTGGCTTCCATTTCGGTGAGACTTCGTTCGACGTTTGCCTTTCGAGCTTCCACTTCGAGAAAATCGACTTTCTTGGCATACCCTTCTTGCACCATCATCTGAGTAGTACGCTCTAAAGTTGTGATATTGGTGTGGATGGTTTTCATGTGATCGATCGAGCTTTGCAAGAGAGCCATATCGTAATAGCTTTTACGCAATTCGTACCGTTTTTCGGTTTTCATCTGATCGGCATCGAGTTTTTTGATCTGCTCCATCTTTTGCGCAATATCGCTGTACGCGCTTAACTTTCCACCCACAAAGAGGGGAACCGTATAGGTCAGTTTGGTTTGAAAATAGTTTTGGTAACCCGGATAGTTTAGGTCTGTCGGTTGTTTTCCTAATACGTTAGAACAGTATGCGGGTGGGGTACCGCTTTGACACGCTAAAAAATCACTGAATCCAAAATCACCGAAATCGGCTTGGCGTGAGCTGAGTTTAAATCCGAATACGTTTCCGGCTTCATTGGACCGCATGGCGCTTTGGGTCAAATCGAGGGAACCGTAGTTGTACCCTTTGGCGATAGAGGTATCGCTTTGGGCACTTTGGAGATCTAGCGTAGCCGTTTTGATTTCGAGGTTGTTGGTTTCTAAAATTTCGAGTGCGGCAGGGAGCGATAAACCCGCTCCCATGAGCTGGCATGATCCGATGAGGAGTGATGCACTAAAAATACGTGAAAGGGTTGTCATAAACAGATTTCCTTAGGATGTATTTGAGATTATAATCAATCGTATAAGGTTTATTATACCCTTTAACGGATTTAATAGAGCTAAAAACCCTAAAAATCAAATCGTCTAAACGGCTAAGCTAATACTATAAGTTACACTTAGTTTGAAATTCGTTTCACTTTCGGGTAAAATTCGCCCAAACAAAAGTACAAAAGGTTTCCTAATGGCAACAATCGGTATGGGTGATATTAAAAAGGGTGTACGTCTTGAGATCGACGGTAACCCGTTCAGAGTCGTCGAGTTTCAACACGTTAAACCCGGCAAAGGGGCGGCGTTCGTCCGTTGTAAAGTTAAAAACTTCAAAAACGGAAAAGTGATCGAAAAAACGATCCATGCGGGTGATAAATTCGAAGTGCCGAACATGGCGCATAAAACGATGCAGTTTTTGTATGATGACGGTGACATGCTTCAGTTCATGGACAACGAGAGCTATGAGCAACTCGGTCTTACCTACGATCAATGCGAAGAGGCGATGAAGTGGATCAAAGACGGTACCAGCGTTCAAATGATTTTCCACAACAACGAAGCGATCAGCGTTGATGCTCCTGAGATTATGGAACTTAAAATCGTTGATACTCCGCCGAACTTCAAAGGGGATACCTCAAGTGCGGGTAAAAAGCCGGCAACTCTTGAGACGGGTGCAGTCGTTCAAGTTCCTTACCACGTGTTAGAGGGTGATATTATCCGCGTTAACACCGTTGAGGGTGAATACATGGAGAAAGTGAAGTAATTCACTTTTCCTTTTCCCCGTTCGCCCTGAGCTTGTCGAAGGGTAGCATCTCCGTCATTCCGTGCACCGACACGGAATCTATCTTCAATATGTATAGTTCAAAAATCTTAATTAAAACCACCCATACAATCCACATTCCCTCATATTTTCTTAATTCAGTGTACAATAACACTATAAAAATCAACAAAAACCGAATAACGAGATGACAAAAACCGAAATACTCCAAACGCTCAAAGCACTTAAACCGCAATACCAAAAAGACGGACTTATTCTCATCGGATTATTTGGCAGTTTCTCACGCGGTGAAGAACAAAGCGACAGCGATATTGACATCATTTATGAAATCGAAAAAGATCAAAAATTCTCTATGTTTAAATATCTCAAATATCTCGGTGATCTCGAAAAATCACTGAATCACAAAGTCGATTTAGTCAGAGCCGAAACGATAAAAGCTGATATAAAACCCTATATTTATAAAGATTTAATTTATGTCTAGAGAATGGAAGCTGTATCTTCGCGATATTATCACCGAATGTCAAAATATACGAAAATTTACAGCTAACGTCACTTTTGAAGAGTTTACAGAGAATACCGAAAAGGTCTATGCAACGGCAAAAGCGTTTGAAAATATAGGTGAAGCGGTCAAACAAATTCCGAAAGAGATTCAAGATGAATTCAATACGGTTCCATGGAGCGAAATTGCGAAAATGAGGGATGTATTGACTCACCATTATTTTGGTTTGGATGATAGAGTTCTTTGGGATACGTTGGAAGATGATTTTATCCAGTTTGAAATTACCCTTGAAAAAATGGGCAAAAAATATTTATAAAAGGAAAACCCATGCCGTGTGTTTTAGTCCCTATTGCAGAGGGTTTTGAAGAGATCGAAGCAATCAGTATCATCGATGTTTTGCGCCGTGCCGACATCGAAGTGATCATGGGAAGTTTGAACGAACATCTAATGGTCACAGGGGCGCACGGGATCACTGTGCATGCCGATCGTCCGATCAAGGGATTGCGCGTTGATGAACTCGATATGATCGTTCTCCCCGGAGGATGGCGTGGTACGAAAGCCCTTGCCGCTGATAGTAACGTTCAAAACCTCCTTAAAACGATGGATAGTGCAGGAAAAGCGATCGGTGCCATCTGTGCCGCGCCGTATGCTCTCGAAGCCGCAGGGGTGCTCAAAGAGGGGTATACCTGCTATCCCGGTATCGAAGATGAACTCACTATCGGCGGATTTGTCGGCGATAAACACGCTGTTGTCGAAAGCGGCAATGTGATGACATCACGCGGACCGGGGACGGCAATTTGCTTTGCGTTGGCGATTGTGAAAAAACTATCGGGAAATGAAACCTATGAAAGACTTTGCGGCGGGTTATTAGCCGACTATTGTGCGACGATTTAGTCTTATTCTTCCGCTCATCTCCTCGCTAGCGTGGGGGGAGATCCACTTGTCTCCAAGCGAACACTATACCCAAGAGCAAGCCAAAGAGTATTGTCGCTATCTTGGCGATTCATGGCGGATGATGTCGATCAAAGAGCTGTTTGCTCTCCCCAAAACGACCCCTTTTAACGAGGGATTCAGCTATTGGTCATCCAACAAAGGACCTTCTGATAATACCGAAATAGGGACGGGAAGTGAGGGAGATGGCGGGATTATCGCGATGGTCGGATACAGTTTTTATCCTAAAGAGCGCAATATTTCCCTCTCTCCTCCGACCAAAAAAATTGCCGCAGCGTGTATCAATACCCCTGAAGCGAGATCAGAACACCACTACCGAATAACACCGGAGGGGGTAGAAGATAAAGATTCACTATTGCTGTGGCATTCACTCGAAGCGACGGATAAACGGGCTAAATTCACCTATGAAAAAGCGAAAGAGGCATGTGAAAATCTGACGTTAGGGGGGCGTTCATGGCGTCTGCCGACAACCGATGAACTCTACGGCATCGTTGATTATAGCTATTATCGACCGAGTGTCGATATGCACTATTTCGGGGCGATGATGCATCGCTACTACTGGAGCAGTGATAGTTTAAACGCTCATGAAGCATACGGTGTCGGGTTTAAGCTCGGTTCCGTTGCAACGGTGAACAAAACGGAAAGTGCCTATGTTCGGTGTGTTTCAGAATAAGATTTGGAGTACATTAATATGGTTTATTGAATAAAATGAGAAAAATATGATTTAAAAAATTGTATACTGCTTAAATGTTTTAAATCATGCAGAAAATTTTATAAAATTTTCATATTAAAGATGAGTCCATGCAGAATCTTCTGTTTTTGAAAACGAAAAAAGCGCTTTATGCCGAAGACGATACCATTTCCCGTACTCAGATGAGCAGGATTTTAAATATGTTGTTCGATCAGGTGTATGTCGCTTCTGACGGTGAAGAGGCGTATAGCCTCTACGAAGATGAATCTCCCGATATTCTCATTACCGATATTAAAATGCCAAAGTGTGACGGTCTAACGTTGATTCGTCGAATCCGTCAAAATAACTATACCCTTCCTATTATCCTTATGACGAGCTATGATGAGCGGGATTTGGTGATCAATGCGGCTAATTTGTCGATTGACGGCTATTTGGTCAAACCGGTCGAATTGGATCAGCTCACATCGGCATTGAACCGTGCAATGAAACGGATATATAAAAATGTTGGGCTTTTAAGGTTAAGTCCGGATAGTTACTACAATACCGCGACCAAAGAACTTTACAGTAAGGGACAAAATGTTGTCTTGGGGATTAAAGAACAAGAGCTTTTGGAACTTTTACTCGACAATACGCATCGTACCGTGAGCAAAGAGGAAATCGCACATGCTCTTTGGCCCCTCGATCCGATCTGTGAATCGGCACTGAAGAACACGATTCTCCGTCTGCGTAAAAAGCTGGATGAGGATCTCATCGTTGCGGTTCGTGGGATCGGGTATCGGCTTGATACTCAAAGAGCTTTCCGATCGGATGATACCGAATAATTATGGTCGTTATTTTCGTATTTAGCGGATATTTTCTCGGGATATTTTCCCACCATATGAGTCTGTTTTATTATACCCGTGAGAAGAGTTATCTCTATTTTTCGCTTTATGCCGCATCGCTTTATGTGGGAGTCCTCAGTATTATCGATGATACGAAATCGATGGGGCATAACAATTTTCTCTCTTTTCCCGTAGAAACGCTGTTTTTGCAATTTTTTCATGTGGCTCTGATCCTTTTTACCCTTCATATCAATGAAACAAAAGTACGCTTTCCGGCACTTTATCGTTTTTCGCTAGGGGTGGCTTTGGTTGTATTCTTAGGGATTGCCTTTTTACTCAGAGGCGAATCGGGAGTTTCAGCTACTTCATTGTTCGCGATGGTTGCTTTTTTTCTCTCGTTGGGGATTACGTTATTTACTCTATGGCACCGTTCTCTTTCGTCGTACGGTTACTTTTTGGCGCTCTTTCCTCTGTTTCTTGCCGCATTTTTGTACGCAGCGGATGTCAATACTCCACTCCCATCGGTCGATGATATGTCGCAAATTGTTTTTATAGGCGCAATATGGAACATGGCATCTTTGGCGCTTCTCATCTCGCGTAAAATCAGGTCGCTTCAAGAGGAGAAAGAGAAAGCGATCCTTCAAAACACCATCGATGCCCATACCCTGTTTTTACAATCACGCAATGCTTCGATGGGGGAGATGATCGCCGACATCGCTCATCAATGGAAACAGCCGCTTAACGCCATCGGAAACATCCAAAACGGCATTAAAGCATCGCTGTTGTACGAGGGGGGAATATCCAAAGAGAACCTCCTCGATTCGCTCAATACGAGCTTCGGTCTATTGCGTCATTTGGCGGAGACTATTGATACATTTTACGGGTTTTTGGCGCAACACCATCGCTCTCAAAAGAGTTTCATCCTCTCCGAAGAGGTGGAAAAAATCCAAAAGCTGACCGAATACACATTTCAAAACAGCAACATAACACTGCGGGTCTCTCTCGAATCTGACCCGACGATTCAAGGTGATGCGAATGAGTTCATCCATGTTTTGCTCAATCTTGTCCTGAATGCCAAAGATGCGCTAGAACGTACCAACCCCTCATCCCCTGTCATCGACATCCATGTGGTTGGAGGGGATGAAACGTGTCGTATTAGTGTTTCAGATAATGCGGGAGGGATCAAAATCGATCCGATCGAATCGGTTTTCGAACGCTATATCACCTCCAAACCTAACGGTTCAGGGCTAGGGCTTTACATGGTTCGGGAGATCGTTAACCGTTTCGGAGGAGAGATTTCTGTTGAAAATCGAAATGAAGGGGCTTGTGTAACGATTACGCTTCCCTATAGTGCATACGCCACTCGTCCAATGGCCTCATCCCACGAAGAGAAAAAGACGATGGAGGAGATGCGCCGATTGACGAACAAAGTGCTTGAACTCGAACAGAACGAACATGAGTTGCGTCGTTGGGCTGAAATTTTTGAACATGCCCATTGGGGGATTGTTATCTATAAAGCCGAAAGCACCGCTTTCATCAAAAGCAATATGTCTTTTAAACAGCTTTACGGCTATACGGATCGAGAACTCAAGAATTTAGGTATTATTGATTTGTTCGCCCCTTCGGAACGGGAAAATTTTGTTCGTTTAAAACAACAATACGACACGCAAGGCTATCTTTTTACAGAGGCTTTGCATCGCCGCAGGGATGGGAGTATGTTCCCTGTCAATATCGAAGTGTTTTGGGTTAAAGACAGTGCCGATAATGATATTTACATCATTGCGAATATCTGGGATTTGAGTGAACGGAAAATCGCAGAAAATGCATTGGCAAGCAGTGAAGCCGCATTTCGTGCCATGGTTGAGCATTCGCCGGACGTTATCAGCCGTTACGATTTGCAGGGACGTCGTATCTATGTCAACCCGATGATGCGGTGGTTATTGGGAAAACCGATGGAGGAGATTATCGGCAAAACTCCGCGTGAGTTCTCCCCTTTGCCTGATATAGATAGATTTGAGCAATTGTTTGAAAAAGCGGTTCGGAAACGAACCGAGATTGAGCAAGAATCAACCTATACTACACCGTGGGGAGAGACGCGCTGGGGGCATCAGCGTATTATCCCCGAGTTTGATTATGAGGGTAATGTCAGCGGCATTATGGTGATCGGTCGCGACATTACCCCGTATAAAACGGTCGAACAAAGACTCCAGAAAACGGCCACTCAGCTTAGAGCTCTTTTTGATACGATTCCCGATCTCATTTGGATGAAAAATCCTGATGGTGTATATCTGATGTGCAATCATGCGTTCGAGCAGTTTTTCGGAGCAAGGGAAGCTGATATTGTCGGTAAAACCGATTACGATTATGTTGAGAAAGAATTAGCCGATTTTTTCCGTCAAAAAGATACTGAAGCCATTGAAAATGGGATGGTTAGCATTAATTATGAAGAGGTTATTTATCATTCGACCGGAAAGTCTGTTTTACTCGAAACTCGTAAATCGGCAGTTTATGGAGCAGACGGAAGTTTGTTAGGGATACTCGGAATCGCAAAAGAGGTGGTAGAGACAAAGACAATTTAATGATTTAAGTCATTTTTACTGCCCCTTCACATGACCGTTACATGACCTTTAATAGGTATTATTTCATAACAGAAATGTTAATGTAGGGGTAGGGTGATGTCAAGACGAGAATCTCATTCGAACGATGCAAAACTGAGCCACTACTATCATGCTATTTTTGATAACTGCACCGATATTATCTATCTTGTCGAAGTAACCCCAGAGAGGCGGTTTATCCATATCGATCTTAATTCCACATTCACAGAGATTACCGGTCTTTCCAAAGAGAGTATCCTCTCTCATTACGTTGATACGTTTAGCGATGCAGAACTTCGCCGTACCCTGATTCAAAAATATACCTCATGTCTCACTATAGGAGAAAAAATCAATTTCATCGGTGAATATAATCTTCCCGGCGGAAAAAGGATTTATTACTCTAGTCTCACTCCGATTCGGGATGAGCATGGACGGATATACCGTATTGCCGGTATCGCCAGAGATATTACCGAGCAAAAAGAGCAAGAAGATCATTTACGCAAGACACAGGCCAAACTGGCCGCCGTCATCTCAACCATTCCCGATATGATATGGGTAAAAGATGCAAACGGGGTGTATCTGATGTGCAATCCTGCATTGGAACATTTTTTCGGTGTACCTGCCGAGGAGATTATCGGTAAAACCGATTTTGATTTCATGTCGCAAGAGCAGGCGGATGTTTGTCGTCAAAATGATATTAAAGCGATAGAGACAGGGACTATATCCATTAACGAAGAGGAGGTGATTTTTGCAAGTAGTGGTCAATGTTTAACGATAGAGACCCGAAAAATCCCTGTCCTCAATAATGATGAATTTATGGGAGTACTAGGGATCGGACGGGATATTTCCGAACGAAAAGCGATTGATACTAAAATCGAGTATTTGGCGCACCACGATGCTCTCACCGGATTGCCGAACCGTATTTTGGTCAAAGAGAGAGCCGAACAGATAATGGCTCACGCGAAACGTTCAGGGACAAAAGCGGCATTTTTATTTATAGATTTGGACGGGTTCAAAGGGATCAATGATACGCTGGGACACTCCGCAGGGGACGCAATGCTAAAAACCATCGCATTACGTCTAAAAGAGTGTGTCAGAGAGAGTGATACGATCAGTCGTCAGGGGGGTGATGAGTTTTTACTGATTCTCTCTGATGTCAAAGATCCGAATGCTACGGCGCTAACCGCAGAAAAGATCCTCAAAGAACTGGAAAAATCGTTTGAAGTTGCTACCCATACTCTATCCGCATCGGGTTCTATCGGCATCGCTCTCTATCCTGACCACGGAGAAACGTTTGAAACACTGCTCCAAAGTGCCGATACCGCTATGTACAAAGCCAAAGAATCAGGGCGAAATGCGTATTGTTTCTACAGTCAGCAGATGAATCATAATCTTATCGGTCAGTTCAAAATCCAAAATGATCTTAAAAGTGCATTGTTACAAGATCAGTTTCTTCTCCACTACCAACCGCAGATCGATTTATCGAGTAATCGTATTATCGGGGTCGAAGCACTGATACGCTGGAACCACCCGCAACTGGGGATGATCCCACCGATGAGCTTTATCCCGATCGCCGAGAGTAACGGGTTGATTGCCAAAATCGGTCAGTGGGTCATCGATGAGGCGTGTCGCCAAGCTGCCCTTTGGCAGGAAATGGGGATAGAGCTTACTGTTGCGGTGAATATTTCCGCAGTACAGTTTAAACGGGGAAATCTTGAAGAGGTTGTAAGCAACGCTCTCTCAACCTCTAAAATAAACCCGAAATACCTCGAACTTGAGCTCACCGAATCGATCATTATGCACGACGCGGACAATACCCTCGCATCGGTTCGTAATCTAAAGGCGTTGGGAGTGCAACTCTCGATTGATGATTTCGGAACAGGGTATTCGAGTCTTGCGTATCTCAAACGTTTTTCCGTAGATAAACTCAAAATCGATCAGTCGTTTGTCCGTGATATTCTTCAAGACAAAGAAGATGCAACGATTGTTAAAACGATCATCCAAATGGCGAAAAATCTCAATCTCAAAACGATAGCCGAAGGGGTCGAAGATCTACATGTACTTTCGGTAATCGATGCGTACGGATGTGATGAGGTGCAAGGGTACCATTTTGCCAAGCCGATGAAAAATACCCATTTTGAAGAGTATTATAAAAATTTTTATGCTGTATAATGTGCTTTCGTTAGAATAAGATATACAATTGTTAGAGTATTTGTTCTTATAATAGATACTTTTTAAAATGTGATTATAGGACGAAGAGCAAAAATGCGTATTATCAGTGTTTTGATCTTATTGAGTGTACTTCTTCGCGCCGAAAATTTTATCGATGTCTCCGTACTAAAAAATAGTGCTATTGAGCAACAATATCTCTATCTGGAAGATCAAAATGCGACTTTAACGCTGGATGCTCTTCTTGATGAGAAGGTACAAAAAAAGTTTCATCCGCTCAATGGTCGCTCTGCCGGATTTGGGCTGACACGCTCCGATTTCTGGATAAAAATATCCCTCAAAAACCCTCAAAAATATCCTTTGAAGCGGTTATTGAAGTTTGAATACCCCCTTTTAGATCACGTTACTTTTTACCAAATCAAAGCAGACGGAACCTATAGCTCAAAAGTCAGCGGTGATTCTATCCCTCTCGAACTGCATGAAAAAAAAGATGAGAATATCATTTTCCCTATCGTGATGCAGCCTGACTCCAAAGAGACCTTCTATGTGCATATCCGATCAAAGAGTTCGATGGATCTGCGGGTCTCTTTATTGAATGATGAAGAATACTATGTTTCGGAAATCACGAAAATGGCAATTTTGGGGATTTTTTACGGGGGAGCGATTATTATGATTCTCTATAATTTTTTCCTCTTTCTCTCTATCCGTGAACGGAGTTATCTCTATTATGTCATTTTTCAGATTTCTAATGTGATAACTCTTCTTGCCCTCAGCGGTATCGCTTTCCGATATTTATGGCCATCGGTTCCTGAACTCAATAATTACATTATCCCTTTTTTGATTGTATTGCTTCATGTTCTTGCTGTTATCTTCAGTCGTACCTATTTGGATACAAAAACGGTGTTGCCGAAACTCGATAAGGGGTTATATGGAGTTTTGCTCTTCTCAATCCCTACACTCTTCTTAACCCTTGTTCTTGACTATCATTGGGGGGTCATGTTAGCAACGGGGGTTCTTTTTATAACGACCTTTAGTTTAGGATCGGTGGGGTTGATCGCCTATTTTAGATATAACGTTCGAGCCTCCAAATTTTATATGCTTGCTTGGGTTCTTTTGCTTATCGGTGCTACGTTGACGGGGCTAAAAAATATCGGGTTATTACCGATCAACTTTTTGACGATTTGGGGGACACAAATCGGAGTATTTTTTGAATTGTTGTTACTCTCATTCGGTTTGGCGGATCGTATTAATGTTATTCGCCTCCAAAAAGAGCGATTTCAATATGAAGCGGCACAAAAAGCCAAAGCGTTGACCGAGATATTGCGAAGATCAAAAGATGAACTTGAATTAGAGGTAAAAGAGAGGACGGTGGAACTTTATGAAACCAATCAGCAACTTCATAAAACTATTTCCACGAAAGAAGCCCTCATCAAAGAGGTGCATCATAGAGTAAAAAACAATTTGCAGGTGATTATTTCGATGATGTGGCTTCAGCGGCGGCGTACGCCCAACGAAGAGGTTCGGATACTTATCGATGACAGTACCGCGAGATTGCAAAGTATGGCAATGATACATGAAATGCTCTACCAAAGCGATGATATTGCGATGGTAAGCTTGCAGGAATATTTACGTTCTCTGATTAATCTTTATCAGCGGAATATGTCGGGGACAGAGGTTAAAATTGTCTCTGAATTTCAACCTATTCAAATCACTATGGATACGGCTGTGACCGTTGGAATGATTTGCAATGAAGTTTTGAGCAATGTCTTTAAGCACGCATTTAAACCAACCGATACCGGTAATCGCTTGATGGTAAAGTGTGCTCAAAACGGCAATAAAATTACCCTTCGGTTTAAAGACAACGGGATAGGCTTTGAAGGATTCTCCCAGAATAAAAAGAATATCGGGATTATGTTGATACAAGCTTTGGCGGAAAAGTTGCCGGAGGTGCAAATCGTGTATAAAAAATGGTACGGCACCTATTTTAAATTGGAGTTTTTGAATGAATCCAACATTCCTAATCGTTGAAGATGAACCGATAACCTCCCGTTTTATTCAGGAGATTATTGAAGATCAAGGGTACCTTGTCGCAGGGAGTGCTAAAAGTGCGGTAGACGCTCGAAAAATTTTGGCACAGCAGACGATTGATATTGTCATTATGGATATTAATATTCAAGGTGCGGAAGACGGTATTCAACTTGCACGCAGTGTCTTGGAGGATAATGTAGCTGTCATCTATATCAGCGCATACAGCGATTCACAGACACTACAGGAAGCGGCAGGGACGATGCCCTATGGCTTTTTAGTAAAACCTTTTAGAGAAAATGATCTTATCGCCGTCTTGCTGATGGCGGTCGAGAGAGTCCGAAGAGAGCATCAGGAGAGCGAAAAATGCGACGAAGGGAAAAAAGAGAACTCTGATTTTCGGCTGGATACGGAAAAACACTGTCTTTATTGGCGTAATCAAGTGATTGAACTCAGTAAAAACGAGACCTCTGCCGTAAACCTTTTTTTGAATCATCCCGATACCCCTATCACATTGGAAGAACTTCGCCAAGCGATCTGGGGAGACAAAACTATCGGTGATTCGACGATACGGGAGTTGATCAATCGTATCCGAAACAAAGCAGACGTATTATCGATTGAAAATATTTACGGGATGGGATACATACTCAAAAAATGAGTATATACCCCGCCGCTGGATATTAAGCGCGGAATTTTCCCAAATACCCGTTAAGCTCATCCGCTACATTATGAAGATGTTCTGCGGTTTTGGCAATCTCTTCAACACTTCTGGCATTGGTATGCGAGAGGTTATTAATGTCTGCTAAGTGCGCAGAAATTTCTTCAACTTCGTGGGTATTTTTATCCACTTCAATGACCATTTTCTTAATCGCTTCGGTTGTTCGTTCGACAACATGGACGGTTTGCGTGATTTGATCACCGACCGCTTGCGATTTTTTCTCAAGCTGTTGAATTTGCTGTGCATTTTTTTCCATCTGCGTTGTCGCATCTTCGATAGCGTTGACAATGGTCGTGATGGTCGCATCGGTTTGAGACAAACTCCCCTGCGTCCGCTCTGCCAATTTACGGACTTCATCGGCTACAACGGCAAAACCTCTACCATGTTCTCCGGCGCGCGCCGCTTCAATCGCCGCGTTGAGAGCCAGAAGGTTGGTCTGATCGGCAATTTCTCCGATAACAGAGAGTACCTCTCGAATTTGTCGGGCATTATTGGTTAGTTCATGGAGCTCACGTGCAAAAACGGTTTCGACTTCGACACTGCTTCGTATCATAGAGATCATACTATCAAGCTCGCGTTGAGATGCTCCAAGGGTTTCGTTCGCTGAGATAATATCGCCACGGGTCTCTTCGTTGTATGTTTTTGTAGCATTCAAATGGGTTATGAGTTGTTGGGCACTGGTATGTATCTCATGGATAAGTTTGGATTCATCTTCCATTCGATGACCGATACTGAGCGATGTATGGGAAAGTTCGGTAGCTACCGACGCATTTTCATCGGATGAACGTTTGGCACTTTGAACCATAGTCTGTGTTGCTGCGATAAATGCATTGATAGAGGTTGCCGTTTGTGCGGTTTCGTCCTCTCCTGCAATGAGAAGCCTTTTGGTCAAATCCCCATCTCCGCTTGAGAGTTCGTGCGCCATTGTTTGCATGGTTGAAAGTTTTGAAACGATGGAATTGCGAAGAGCCATGATAAAGAAAGTAAGTAGTATTAAAAAGGCCAATGCCGTTCCTGCCGTACGCATCGCTATAGAGGTAAACTCTTCTTCGACATCATCGATATACACGCCGGTTCCGATGATCCAGCCCCATTGTTTGAAATGACGGACGTAGGAGAGTTTAGGCAACGGAGTATCGCTGTTCGGCTTTGCCCACATATAATCCACATACCCTTCACCCGATTCTTTAGCAACACGTGCGAACTCAACGAAAAGTTTTTTACCGTTTGGATCTTTGATGTCGGACAAATCGGTATTGTCCAGTTTCGGTTTGATCGGGTGCATAACACCGCGAATATCGGTATCGAGAATAAAGAAATACTCTTCACCGTTATACCGGAGATTTTTGATCGCATTTTTGGCGGCATCTTGTGCCGTTTCTTGGGTCATTCTCCCCTCGATGGCCTCTTTTTCATAATGTCCCATGAGTGTCGATGCCGTATCGATTTGCGTTTTTAGCATGATTTTTTTGGAATTCATGAGCTCGTTTTTGAGATCAAAAAGAGAAATCGTACTCAGTATACTCAAAAGGGCAATGACAAAAATACTCAGTGCCGTCAGTTTGGTTTTGATTGTGATTGTGTCTGTCATGCGTATCCTTGTGTATCTATGAGAGTGAATAGTAATTCAGAATACTAATATAATATCGGTCACGTCTCGGTCTCATGGGGAAAATTCATAAAAATATATAATAAATATGTGATAACAACGGCTCTACATAGTATAATCGCATATTTATTTCAGAGGTCAGAATGAAAATCCTCGTAGATGCCGATGCTTTCCCGAATGCTCTCAAAGAGATACTTCTTCGTGCGGTACT
>NZ_DASUIQ010000009.1:0-6488 GCF_036279695.1 Sulfuricurvum sp. | reverse complement strand
TAGCGATAGCATCGCGGTTATTGTAAAAAAAGAATTTTTTCGTTATAATTCGCCTCCAATTATCCGCCCCCGTACGGATATAAAACTATACAGACCGACGTACAACGCCGTCGATCACAAGGCAAACTTATGAAAAAAGATCTTCACCCGAACGTTGTTGAATGTACAGCAAGCTGCGCATGCGGTAACTCATTCACAACAACCAGCACAAAAGACACTATCCGTGTTGATATTTGCAGCGCATGTCACCCGTTTTATACCGGTTCTGAGCGTCAAGTAGACACAGCAGGTCGTATCGATAAATTCAAAAAACGTTACGCATTAAATTCGTAATTAAACCCTTTGCCTCTTTGGGGGCAGAAACCGAGCACTCTTATGCTAAGCCTCGTCCCCACTCCTATCGGTAATATTTCCGATATTTCACTCCGTTCTCTCGAGATTCTATCCACCGCTAATACGATTCTTTGTGAAGATACCCGTGTTACCAAAAAACTGATCCATTTACTCAAAGAGCGTCACAATCTCACAACGACCGAACCCCAATTTTTCAGCCTCCATTCCCATAATGAAGCCGAATTTGTTTCCAAATTAACCCCTGAATTTTTTAATGCTAATGTTGTCTATGTGAGCGATGCGGGTATGCCGGGGATCAGCGATCCGGGGCAGATGCTGATCCACTATTGCATCGAGCACAAAATCGCATACGATGTTTTGCCGGGGGCAAATGCGGTACTGACGGCATTTGTCGCCAGCGGATTCGTCCAGACGAAAATGCTCTTTTTCGGCTTTTTGCCTCACAAAGGGAATGACCGATCCGCTGCGTTGCAAGAAGCATTGTTCAACGGATACACGACGGTATTGTACGAAGCGCCGACACGGTTGGAGAAACTTTTAGGCGAGATAGCGATTGCAGCGCCGACACGGCAGGTATTCTTAGCCAAAGAGCTGACCAAGCGCTACCAGCGGTTTTATCGGGGGGTCGCTTCGGAATTGATCCCTCAAATGGAAAAAGAGATCCGAGGGGAATGGGTTGTGGTGATCGAAGCCTCCGAAGGGAAAAGTGCATCGCTCAGCGAACAGGATATTTTAGCCCTCGACATCCCTAAAAAAGCCGCTTCCAAACTGATCGCAAAAATTACGGGTGAAAATCCCAAAGAGTGTTATACACGCCTCATGAAATCTTAAAATCTTAGGGTATAATACCCCATGATTATTTATGGAAAACAACCGGTTTATTATGCAATTGAACGTCACAAGGATCGTATAAAGACCCTTTATTTGGCAAAAGAGATTGAGAAAAAAGAGTATTCGCACCTCATGAAAATGGGATTCGAGATCAAACGGATCCCCGAAAAAGCGGCGCAGTCGATGGTCAAGGGGGGAAATCATCAGGGGTTTATCGCCGAGATTTCTCAAATCGTCCCTTACGCCTCTCCGTTTCTCAAAAAGTGTGATTTCGTCGTTATCCTCAGCTCGATTACCGATATGGGTAACATCGGCTCATTGATCCGCAGTGCGTATGCATTGGGAGTCGATGCGATTGTTATCAGCGGAATAAAAGAGCCCAACTTGGAACCGATGATCCGCACCAGCAGCGGTGCCGCACTCGATATGCCGCTTGTTATTATCCACAATATTCACGATGTCTTGCATGAATTGAAACAATCCGGCTTCCAAATTTACGGTGCGGTGATGGACGGTCAGGATATTCGTGAAACGACGTTTGCGGCTAAACGAGCTTTGGTATTGGGAAATGAGGGTGAAGGCTTAAGCGGACGTGTCCAAAAAAGCCTTGATGTCGGTATTTCAATCCCTATGGCGCATGATTTTGATTCTTTGAATGTCGGTGTTGCCGGCGCAATTTTGATGGAGAGAATGAGATGAAACAATGTAAGACGTTTGAAGATTTGCAGGCTCTTGGAACTGAAAAGATCCATGAACAAACCCATATTTCCCGCGATAAAGTCGAGTTGGTAATGGGAAAAGCGTATGAGCAGATCGGACGCGTTCAGTTTATGGGGTACATATCAATTCTGGAGCGTGAATACGGAATTGATTTGAGTGCAATCAAGGAAGAATATACCGCGTTTTGTCAAAATAATGCTTTGATGCTCACCCCGAAACCTTCCGTTATTTTACAAGCAACCTCTAACTCAAAACCGAAGTGGATTTTAGCGGGGATCGCCGCGATTGCTCTCTTGATCGGCGGCGGATATTTATTGCAGGGGAAACTCTCTATCGCACCACAGGATGATGTAATGCATCTTACCACATCAGCGGTTGAAGTAGTCGATCAAAACAGTGATGCTAACGTCAGTGACATCAATGAGACGAATGGGACACTACCCGCTGTAAACACGGCAGTAAAAACGATTGTGACTCCCGATGCGAACAAAAGTGTTGCTCCGGCGAAACCGACGATTTCAGGCAAACAGCTCAGTATCCTCCCAAAATACAAAGTATGGTACGGGATGATCGATACATCAAGCGGGGTAAAAACTCAAAATATTACCAAAGACCCTATTGCCATCGATACGACCAAAGATTGGCTCATTATACTCGGACACGGGAGAGTAGAGATTGAGAACTCTGAGGGCAAAAGTATCCTCGATGATAAAAATACGGTCTATTTTGCTTGCGATAAGGGTAATTTAAAACAAATAACTCAACAAGAATTTATGGAACGTAACGGCGGAAAAAACTGGTAAATTATCAGTAATGAAACAGCTTGTACTCCTCCTCCTTTCCCCTTTTCTCCTTATTGGGGGAAGTATTAATACCCGTATCTCTTTTACCTCTCATCCGCAAACCGCTCTTCGAACCATCACCAGTGCATTCAATGCAATAGGGTATAGATTGGATATTAATAGCTTCATCATCGATAAAAATAGCGGTGAATTGAATGCGATAGCGATCGGTACCAAACCTTTTAATGCGAATGCTCTGGGAGAAAATCTCAAAGAACAAGCGATACGAATTGAAAAAGCCCGTATGGATCAAAATACCCTTTATTTGGAATTGGATACCCAAAATGCGAGTTGGAATGTACCGGTGTTGGGAGAGGATGAGGGTGTTGAGTTAAAACGTGTGAGTGTACCCCAATGGTTTCGTTTTGAATCAGCGGGATCTATTCGTATTCAGCCCCCTTATTCAGGTAGATGGTATCCTGATATTGCCGTTTTTAATTCCGACATGGAACTCCTCTCTTCGTTTCGATCGACGGAGCCAAAAGAAGAATTTGAGTCTACCCTCCCTGATGGTGCCCTCTATCTGAAAGTTTCCAATGCACAGGGGATGAAGATGATGAAAGAGGGGATGTGGATTGAGTCGGTGGGCGGACGATAACTTAGTCGCATTATAGTTAAACTAAGCCTCTTATGCTAAAATGGCGCAATTTTTTAATCACAGGTTGTAGCCATGTTTGATGAAATCCAATTTGACCGGATTAAACGCCTCCCGAAATACGTATTTGCCGAAGTAAATGAGCTAAAAATGGCGCGCAGACGTGCCGGTGCCGACGTTATCGATTTCAGTATGGGAAATCCTGACGGAGACACCCCTGAACATATTCGTAAAAAGTTGGTTGAATCGGCAGAGAAAACCAAAACGCACGGTTATTCGGTTTCCAAAGGGATTCCAAAACTTCGTCAAGCGATTTGCGACTGGTACAAACGCCGTTATGACGTTGATCTCGATCCCGATACCGAAGCGGTTGCGACGATGGGATCCAAAGAAGGGTATGCCCATTTGGCGTACGCTATCACCAATCCGGGCGATGTCGTTGTCGTCCCCGATCCGACCTATCCGATCCACTCGTACGGGTTTATTTTGGCGGGCGGAAATGTCCAAAAGATGGAATTGCCGTTTGATGAAGATTACAAAGTAGACGAGGATCTGTTTTTCGAGCGTTTGGAACATGCGTTTCACGTCTCGTTTCCGAAACCGAAATATCTCGTGGTCAACTTCCCTCACAACCCGACCACCGCAACGGTAACACCGGAGTTTTATACCCGTGTCGTTGAGATGGCGAAACGGGAACGTTTTTACGTTATCAGCGACATCGCGTACGGTGATTTGACGTTTGACGGCTACAAAACCCCATCGATCCTCTCTGTTCCGGGGGCAAAAGATGTGGCGGTGGAAGCGTTCACCCTCTCAAAAAGTTACAACATGGCGGGATGGCGTGTCGGTTTCTTCGTCGGAAACGCAAAACTCATCGGGGCGCTCCAAAAGATCAAAAGCTGGCTGGATTACGGGATGTTCACCCCGATCCAAGTCGCTGCGACCGTAGCGCTTACGGGAGATCAAAGCTGTGTTCAAGAGATCACGGATAAATACGATCACCGTCAAAATGTTTTGATCGAAGCGTTTAACCGTGCCGGATGGCCGGTACGCCGCAATCAGGCATCGATGTTCGTCTGGGCGAAAATCCCTGAGTGTGCTATTCACATGGGAAGTTTGGAATTTTCAAAACGTCTTTTGGTGGAAGCAAACGTTGCGGTAGCTCCGGGGATCGGATTCGGTGACTACGGCGACCAATATGTCCGTATTGCATTGATTGAAAACGATCAGCGTATCCGCCAAGCGGCTAAAAATATCAAACAGTTTTTGAGTACCCTAAACGGCAAGGCGAGCGAGTGACACGAGTCGGCGTTATCGGTGTCGGTACGGTAGGGCGTGCCGTTGTACAGATTTTAGAAGAGAATAAAACGATCATTACCGCACGTTCCGGTGATGAGATTGTGGTTAAAAGCGGGGTTGTACGCGATCTCTCAAAAGTTTCCGACCTCTCAATCACCCTTTCCCAAAACCCGTATGACATTGTCGATGATCCTGAAATCGACATCGTTGTTGAGTTGATGGGGGGAGTCGATCTTCCCCTTGAAATCGTCAAAAAAGCGCTCCAAAACGGCAAAGCGGTGGTTACGGCGAACAAAGCCCTTTTGGCGTATCACCGTTACGAGCTTCAAGAGATTGCGGGCAATATTCCGTTTGAATTTGAAGCGAGTGTCGCGGGGGGGATCCCGATTATCAATGCGTTGCGCGACGGACTCTCTGCGAACCATATCCTCTCCATTATGGGGATCATGAACGGTACCTGTAACTTCATGCTCACCAAAATGATGAACGAGGGGGCTTCGTTCGAGAGTGTTTTAGCCGAAGCGCAGGCATTGGGCTACGCGGAAGCCGATCCGACCTTCGACATCGGCGGATTCGATGCGGCGCACAAACTGCTCATCCTCGCTTCCATCGCGTATGGAATCGATGCGAAACCCGAAGATATTTTGATCCAAGGGATCGAGGGGATTACCCCTGCGGACATCGCGTTTGCCAAAGAGTTCGGATACACGATCAAACTTTTGGGAATTGCTGCGCGTGATGGGGGTGAAGTGGAACTCCGTGTTCATGCGGCATTGGTCAAAGAAGAGGCGATGATCGCTAAAATCGACGGTGTTATGAACGGGATTAGCGTTGTCGGCGACCGTGTCGGCGAAACCCTCTACTACGGACCGGGTGCGGGCGGGAATGCGACGGCGAGTGCGGTAGTTGCGAATATCATCGATATTGTCCGATCCGGCAAACGCTCTCCGATGCTCGGATTTAACCATCCGCTCGAAGAGGGGCTTCGCCTCAAAAACTCGCAGGACATCCGTTCGAAATATTATCTCCGTCTCCGTGTCTCGGATAAACCGGGAATTTTGGCGCAGATTACGAGCCTTTTCGCCGATCACTCCATCTCCATCGAAGCGGTTATTCAGCGCCCTTCTGAAACCGAATGCGCCCATTTGCTGTTTGCGACGCATGAAGCATCCGAGCGTTCTATCCACGCTTTGATGATTCAGCTGGAAACATTGGATGCCGTTCTTGAAACTCCGTTTATGATTCGGATTGTGTAATCGCAATTCGAATTAGACCCCTCTATTTATACCTTAATAAAAATTTAACCTTATATACTGTATTATACGCGTCCACTTTGCCCTCTCGGACAAATAGAATTGAATGTTTATAACTGCGTTCAATCGTAGTTACAAGTATTGGTGTGATCAATTTCCACCTACGAGAAGCAAGTGATTTAAATCAACGGAGCTTACCGATGAAAGTACGTTCTTCAGTGAAGAAAATGTGCGATGATTGTAAAGTCATCAAACGCAAAGGGATTGTGCGCGTAATCTGCAAAACCCCAAAACATAAACAAAGACAAGGATAAGCATGGCACGTATTGCTGGTGTGGACTTACCTAAGAAAAAACGTTTGGAGTATGCATTAACTTATATCTATGGTATCGGTTTACATACTTCACGCAAAATTTTGGATGCAACAGGGCTCGATTACAACAAACGTGTATTCGAACTCAGCGAAGATGAAGCGGCTACAATCGCTAAAGAGATCCGAAGCAGCGGTATTGCTGTAGAGGGTGACCTTCGTAAACAAGTCGCTATGGATATTAAAGCGTTGATGGATCTTGGTTCTTACCGTGGTCTTCGTCA
>NZ_DASUIQ010000008.1:0-61586 GCF_036279695.1 Sulfuricurvum sp. | reverse complement strand
AAATTGCAGTTTAACGTAAAAAATATCACCGCTTCAACCGTAGAGACAACGTCACGTTTGTACGATGCAGGGGGAGCGATCACCCAAACTCAAGTGGATAAAGAGCACACAAAACCACAGGTACTTTTATCGATTGAGGGGAAATGGTAATTTTCTAATATAACGCTCTATTTTCCAATCGGCACGACTCCAACCGCTCCTCATCCAAAAGGGTGACAACCCCTGCGGTGGTGAGTAGTATGATGAGGATAATAGCGACCGCTATCCCCATACTTCTCCCACCTGCGCGCAAAATTGATCTTTTTTCAGGGTGAATTAATGAGGGACGGGTGCATTTGGCAAATACTTTTTCGCACGCCACTTCACATAGCCCGCACTGGATACAGCGGATGTCAAAACCATGACGGATGTCGAGATTAGGGATGGGGCAGATTTTGACACACCCCTCGCACTCGGTACAGTTGATGTTCGGATCATCAAAACGGTAGGTGAGGCGATCTTCGATCGGGAGGATCGCGCACGTTGCTCCATAGGGGCAGAGATAGGCGCAATACCACCCCTGTACCATATAGACCTCGGCGATCATAAGCACTGAGAGGAGGATGACGAGCCACCCCGCAAAGGTGAGATGCATTAATGCATCGATAAGCTCGTCGGTACTGATCCCATACGCGACGAGCGAAAAAGCCAGCATCGAAGCCAAAAACGTGAGGAGAGAAAAACCTCCTATTTTCGAGAGTAGCGATTTTTTCTTTTTACCGAATAGAGTGAGTAGATGGGCAAAAAAGGTATTGGGGCAGAGGGTTCCGCAGTAAAAACGAGAGAGGCTCAGAGCGCAGATGAGGGCGATCCCGAGTCCGAATAAAACAGTAATACCGATAAGGGCATAGGTGCTTATCTCGGTTGCCATACCTAATAATTCGAGACGGTTATGGGAGAAATTGAACAGCAGGAGATGAAAACCGTCCCATGAAATCCACGGAATGAGGAGAAAGGGGATTAGTACGGCTAAAAAAAATCTGTTATCTCGTAGAAACTTCATCACATCCCTTTCCGATCCATTTTCCAGCTGTCGATCCGTTTTTCTATCGGGAGGGTACCGTTTTCGAGTCGCCCCTCTTCGAGTCGTGCGATGAGGTCGCTCAAAATCGTTTTGTCCGGCAGTGTACTAAACCGTTTGACAACATTTCCCTCATGATCGGCAATCAAAATTATAGGGATGCTTTGTCCCAGACCGTAAGGGACCGCTTTTTTTTGGCTTTGGGGATCGTCCACACAGATACGGTGGAGGGCAATTTTCGGGTGACTTTTTTGGACGGTGTCGAGCAGTGCAAGACTTCGCAGGCACGGCGGACACCATGAGGTGTAAAAAATCACGATGTTTGCGGAGGCATTAGGATGAAAATAGGGGGTGTCTTTGAGCGATAAGGGGGCACCGAGTGCTGAAATACTTATCAAAATAGCAAATAAAACCATTCTCACAGGAGAACCGAATATGTTGTGAATCTTTAAGGAGGTCGATTGAAGCATATTGGGTTCTCTTGTGAAAATAGGATACCGAAGGGATGTACCCTTCGGAACGAAATTATTTTTGTTTTTGTACCCATTCGACGAGAGTTTTTGCCTCTTCATCGGTGAGCGTTTGCGGAGGCATCGGAGTTTCACCCCATTTACCTGTTGAACCATTTTTGAGTGAAGCGGTGAGAATCTCAGCACTTTCCCCTTTGGCGGCAACTTCTTTATAGGCAGGTCCAACGAGCTTGGTATCAACACTGTGACATGCTAAACACCCTTTGGAATCTGCCAATGAAACTGCCGGATCGAGAACGACTTGAGGGGCATTTTTCATCTCCTCTTTGTGCGCTTTGTACTCGGCGATAACATCGGTCATATATTTTTCCGTCGCTTCGGCTTGTAATTGCAGAGGCTCTTCGAAACTTACTACGCGGATACCGTGACGTGCTGTTGCCATTAACGCAACGGCTACCACCATCAATACCACCGCTTTTGTTGCATCCGAGAGAGACATCTCTTCATTGTTAAAGCGTTTGAGAAGGAAGAAAAATAGGATCAACAATACTGCTGATGCCGCAAACGGCAAGAACACAAACGGCGTATGGATATATGCTTCGCTGATGCGCGGGCTGAATGCGAAGAATACCAATGGTAATACAACGATGTTGAGCGGTGCTGCCCACATAAACCATTTTTTACCTTGATCAATCGCCAAACGACCTACTTCAGCCTCTTCTCCACCCTCTTTAGACCATTTGACTCCCAAATAGATCATGACGATCCCAGTGAATGCAAATGCAGTGAGGAAGAAGTTGATGAGACGGAAGAACGTCAACGGTGTCAACATAATGTCCCAAATATTTTGCACTGAGGCAAATAGTTCCGGTTGCAAATAGAGGTTTGACATCGACATAAACACCGGAGGCAACGTATAGAACGTTAATACCGCAACAAGTCCGATAGCGATATGGAACCCTTTGTGGTTATGCAATGAATGCCAGCTAAATTTATACGCATACGAGAGCAAGAACGCGAAGATGTTCCCGTAAATGATATGCAAAATATGCGGAGAGACTTTGAGAATCGCCGTATAGAAAAATCCGGTATAGAGTACCGAGATAACGAGTAGCGGAGCGACCCCCCACAATGCCCCCATATTTTCACTGATGGTGGTAGGGTTGGTCATTTTGTAGGCCAACAAATCGTCGGTTTTAGATTTTTTGAATACCCCTGTAATGTTGTAGAGAACCGACGCGGTCGATGCTCCGATAAGGGTATAGATAAATGCGATATGCACGACAAATACGATAATTCCCAGCGTATCAAAAAACCAGCCGGGGAGTCCCATCGTCGGTACGACGAGGGGGATGTCAAAAGGGAGTTTCCAGTTCATTATTTGATCTCTCCTCTTTTATTAAGTGATGCGATATAAGCCGCTAACGCGTCTTTTTCCGCTTCGGTTCCGACAAACGGAGCCATATAAGGGGTTCCCCCGCCTGGTAGGTTGTTGATACGGTTACGAATCGCCTCTTCGCTCCACCCTTTGGTTAGGAATTTAAGACCGTTGATACCGTTTTCGGTATGACAAGCACGGCACTCGATACGAGCGATGGTGTGTCCCACTTCAATCAGATTGGATTTATCCTCATTGATCACTTTATCTTTTTCATCGACAAAGATGGCGTGTTTGAGGATACCCACTTTGTTGAGATACGGCACATCGGTAACACGGATACCGTTAGCGTACATGTAGTTATAGATGAGGTACGGTTTACGGATAAACTCACGAGTACGTTCTTCGAATCCCCAGAAGAGCATAAATGCCGCAACCATGAGTGTTGCCGCGATGTATGGCATACGTTTCGGAGAGAAGTAGGCGATAATCGTTGTTACGACGACCGCACCGCCGATGCCGCTGATAATCATGTACATCAAATCCATTTTATCGGCAAATGCTCTCGTCATCATCGCCGTCGGGATCATGGCGCGCGCCGCTTCTGGGATTTGGAGTAGATAGTAGTATCCAAATGCCGCAGCAACAGGAACCGTAACCATCATAATCGTGGCGAAAAATTTGATGAGGCGTTCTTTGGTAGCACGGATCTCTTCGTCTTTGCTAAACGCGGTGATAAGCCATGTCCACATAATCGCCAATGCAGCAGCAAACGCGATCGAACTAAAGGTTCTCATCAAAAGACCCGGGAACCATGTCGGGTTAAAGAGTGCATTGTTGTAGTTAACGGTACCCGGATACACTTCAGGATCGATCCACGGCTGACCGTCGAAATTCGGTGTCAACATAAAGCCTAAAATCGCCGTGATGATAAGCATGGTGATCCATGAGGATACCGCATAATAAGCTCCGAAGCGAACGGAAGAAGCACGACCTTCAGCGGTTGCAGCTTTTGTTTTCCATGTCATAAACCAGAAGAGGAGTAAAATAACTTCGAAGTTAAATACGATCCACTCGATAAACCATTTCCAGAAGAAGACGCGGATAAGTCCACCGATAGCGTTGGGGCTGATAATGTTTGCGTGAATCCACATCCCGATTCCGGTGAGTGCACCGACAGACGTAGAGATGATAAAAAAGACCATGAGGAGGCGATAGACGGTTTCATATCCCGCCAAATCCCCTTTTTTATTGGTCCACCATGCGGCGAGTGCGAGTACCACAGATCCTCCGACGGCGCCGCCGTGAGAGACAAATACGTGGATGATCGCATTAATCGCCATGAGCATTCTTAGCCCAATCGTGGGCATTTCGAATATGGGAAAATCGAACATATATATCCTTTATGTTTTATATCATGCCCATGAGCGAAGCCCATCGGCATGGCAGGGACACAGGTGTCCCTTGCAACCCCCTAAAGCTTTTTGCATAAATGCAAAAGATTTTAAGAGAGTGCATTTGAAAGGTGTATATGCACGACAACGTCGGAGAAATAGCGTAAAAAAACGCTATAATTTAGACGTTGCTATGCAATACGTTTTTCCGCTCGCCTGCGAGGTCCAATTCATTTGGCGGGCGGATCGTTGGGTATTTTCTCCTTCGTTTTTTCTCCTTTTCACTCCTAATGGTAATTTCCGAGAGTACGATTATGAACTATCAGTGTTAATTTTGTGTTAAGCAGTTAATAAAATTATTTAAGTTTTATTTGATTTATTCGATCGGTTATAATTCGTCTAAAAAAGGGCTCATAATGAGAACCATCTGGCATAACCCCAAGTGCTCAAAATCACGCGAAGCGCTTCAGCTCCTCGAAGAGAGCGCTAAAGCTTACGAGGTATTTAACTATCTTGACACCCCCCCAGCGCGGGATGAGATCGTTGATCTTTTATCAAAATTAGGAGTTTCGGCGCGGGAACTGATGCGGACGAAAGAGGATTTGTATAAAGAGCTTGGAGTGGCGAGCATCACCGATGAAGCAAAGCTGATCGATGTATTGGCAGAACATCCGAAACTGATCGAACGTCCGATTTTGATCGAAGACAACGGCGCCGTGATCGGTCGTCCGGTAGAGAAAGTGATCGAATTTTTGGGCTAAGCGCAGAAGTGTAAAATTTTATGGATACAGGTAGGTCAAAGAATCACAAGGTTTTCAAATAAAATCAGAATAAATCGAATATAATGATTTATGGCATGAACAGTTAGAAAGGCTGGAAATGAAAAAAAGATGGTTAATCGTTTTGTTGATTGTTTTGGGATGGGGCAGTGCATTGTCAGCGGGGGAAATAAACGAATGGCAGATGACACAGCAGGCAATGGTGTTCAAATTTTTGGAGCAGAGGGAGACAACGCTTTTTAAGATTCGTAAAGCCGAGGAAACGATTGCTAAAGCCAATACATTGATCGATCGGGCACGGCAATTGGACAATCAAGTTGCTGAATCTGTGGCGCTCAAAGCACTTCAGACGGCCCAGGAAAATAAACGCTCCTTTGAAGCCAAAAAACAGCAGATCGACCGAAATATCGCGTATGTCCGAAACCGGATGCAGGAAAGGGCAGGATCGGATACGAAAATAGGGGGAATGGTGACGAACTTTAGCGGACGGGTTCGGGTCATTTCAGGGAAACCTCCTTATGAAGCAGTCGCAATGGACGGGGATCATCCGGGATATTTCGAAGAAGGGGACACTATTGAGACGTATGGGGGAAGCCGTGCCGAGGTACAGTTTCTCGATGGTCGGGGGAATATGACGATCGGTGAATATAGCCGTGTTACAATGGAGCAAAAAAATCCTCTCTCCGAAACCCTAACAGTAGCGAAAGGGCAGATACACGCCTCGGTAGATAAAGCCGAAGCTTTCGGAAAATGGATGGAAAATCAAGCCCAGATGGCGGCCGATGATCCGGAACAGCTTCTCAAGCATGATTTTGGAGCGATTCGTGCATGGGCTAAGAAGAAATCCAATAAATTCGAAGTAAGAACACCCTCGGCAGTGACTTCCATCCGAGGGACAACATTCGGTATTTCGGTAGACGATAACGGAAGAACGGTTATTGAACTCGAAGAGGGAGCTCTGGCAGTTTCGAACCCTAAAAAGGGAGGGGAAACACTTCTGAGGGGAGGTGAAAAAGCGACGGTGGGAACAGAAGGGGAAATTCGGGTAGAACCGCTCACTCTTCCTTCGAAAACATGGTGGAGCCAGCCATGAATAGCAGAAACTTTCTCTTTCTTTCGCTCCTTTTTTCCCTGCTTTGGGGTGGGGAATGCGATGTCACCCGATATGGAGCGGCAAAAATCTCCGAATTCGAAACGGAACTTTACCGTGCTAAGGAGGAGTTTTTTACCATTACTATCCCTAAGGGATGGAATAAGCGTGAAGAACGTCTTCCATACGAATCTCCGGGTATCAAAACAGCAGGTGTGATCCTCAGTGCTCCTCTTGATGATGGGTGGATAAGCCCCGAAATTTCCGTAATCTACTACGGAAACGGCGGTTTCTTCCCCGATTACCGCGATTATATCCGTCGTGAGCGTCACAGTTTCAACCGCCGCGACGATGATGCGAAGACCATTGTGACTGATGCGGTTGCTGATGGCAAAAAAGGGATCGGGTTTGAGATACGGACAACGGAGGCAGTGAATACCGAACCGCTTTTTGAACCGGGGATCATGTATCGTCTGAACGGGGAAATGATTCCAAAAATGGCTGATGTTGTTGAAGTTTTCCGGGTTTTTCCGGAGGAAAAGGGTTTTTGGGTTTTTCATTACAAGGCATCTGAATCGGGCATCTTAAAGTGCAGGGGGGTATTTGATCGCGTTGTTGACTCGGCCCGTTTCGGAAAGGAACCCTGATGTACAAAAAGATTATCGCAGGGGTGTTGGGGAGCCTCGTCTGTGTGCTACCGCTCAACGCTGGCGTCAGTGTAGCCGCCTGTTTTGATTCACGTGGCGGAACCCATAGCCCCGGATCAAGATGGAATGATACGTATAATGGGGTGCGTTATTCTTGTGTGTGCGATTCGCGGGGTGGATCATGTGATCCAATTTCAAGTGGCGGATCGGTGCACTCTTCGGGCGGATCGAGTGGAGGCTACAGTAAAGATGCATGGAAGTATCAACTGATGCAGGGACTGGTGGAAGGGATGATGCAGGGATTTATGCAGGGTCTTGAAAATCAGCAAAAAGAAGATGCTCAGCGCGCGGAACAGCAGCGTCAACAGCAAGAAGCAGCGCGGTTGCAGGCGGAAATGTGGCGCCAGAAAACGGAGGCCGAAAAAAAAGCGGCCAAGGATGCGTGGGAGAAGAAACGAAAAGAAGAAGCACTCAGGCAAAAACTCCAAAACGAGCAGGGCGCTCGTGATACTGCGGATCTCTCTGCCAAACTGGGAGGCGGCGGCGGTTTGCAGATGGTGCCGATAGGAGGAACCCCGTTTTTCGGTACCGGCGGCGGGACGGATTCGCTTGCGCTCAAGACGGTAGCCGGTGCGGAACATGACGCCTCAAAACTCTCCTCCCTTGAACGGGCGGTGTGCAGCCGCTATTTTTTTGATAAAGCCAACCATAGCCGCACGAATGAAGAGGCCAGATACTACAGTGCACAGGCTGACAAGGTCATGTCCGGTGGGCGATACGAAGAAACATGCGACCTTTCTGCCGGATTGCCCGAAGTTCCAGAAGCGCCGATGCCTGATGCGGTATGGACTCAGGAGGAGATGGCTTTCTTCAAAAAAGTCGAAGAAGTTTCGGTCCAGGTGCGGGAAGAAGCTCTAAAAATTCGTCAAATCGACGAAAAATTGGCTGAAAACAAGAAAAAGATAGAGGATGCAAAAGCGAAACAGGAGCAGGCCGATATGATCGTCAAGGATCTGAATCTCAAAGCATCATCGGCCACGGATGAAGGACAAAAAGCACAGGTAGATACGTTGCTTGCCGAAGCAAATGCCCTTTTGGCCGAGGCTCAAAGCGAAGCGGTTGCCGCAGAAAGTGAGAATCAGATGCTGCAAAACGATAAAAAAACGATTGAAACCAAAATGGTGGATTTGAAAAACACGCTTGAATCGCAAATACCAAAGCCCAAAAATACTCAGGAGGGAATCAATGCAAAACATTAAATCAATCGCGTTCTCGGTGTCGGTCGCATTACTTATAGGAGGCTGTGCACAGCCTCAGGAGGTCGCTAAAACACATCTTGCCGCAAAAAACTACCCGGCGGCGATCGAGGCCTTCCGACAGGCGAATACCGAAGAACCGAATAACGGAGCCCATCTCAAAGGGCTCGGTGACGCCTATTTCGGAAACGGTCAATATGCCGAGGCGATCGAAACGTATCTTAAGGCAAAAGCGCTCGGACCTTATACTCAGACCAATAGCTGCAATCTCGGAAGTGCTTATTACTATTTAGGTCGTTATGACGAAGCCCTCGGCGTTTTTCAAAATGCTGATGTCGGGTCGTTTTCTACGGATATAAAAAACACCAGGATGCGTGCCCTGAGAGGGGGCGGTGCTCCGGTCTCGTCCTGTGCACAGATAGCCGAGACGGTATTTGAAAAAGCGGGACGGTATGATTTGTTGATTGCAGGTGTTCAAAAACAGATTGATAGTGACCCTCGGCAGGGCGAACCGTTTATGAAAATAGCGGCTCTTTATGTTAAAAACGGACAGTACGATGAAGCAATCGCCGCTTCCAAGCGCGCGATCGATCTGATGCCGGCATCTGCGGATACGTATCATACTCTCGGGATCGCTTATTGGAAGAAAAAAGAGTATAAAGACGCTGTCGGGTCTTTGCGTCGGGCAAGTGAACTCAACCCTAAAAATTCGGTTACTACGGTTTTTCTCGCCAAAAGCTATGAACAAGTAGGAGAGACGGCAAAGGCGATTGACGTGCTGCGAAAAGCTCCTCAAATCGATGCTTATTCCATGAGCATCGATTATGAACTCGGACGTTTGTTGTATCAGACCGGAGATTATCTGCACGCTGTGGAAAGCGCGGATGCAGCCGTACGCAAAAGTGCCATCAACGGGGTCGGTGTAACCATCGAAACCATAGGTAACAATACAATTGTCCGGGGCGTAACGGAAAATTCCCCCGCCGCAAAAAATGGGATCCGTATCGGTGACAGGATCACTCAGGTTGATGGGATGACTATTGCCGGATGGAATGTTCAGCAAGTTACTGAAAAAATACGGGGGCAGCCGGATACCACGGTTCGATTAATACTAGAAAGAGCAACTGAAACGTTACAGAAACAACTGGTACGCGAAACGTTTTTCACGTCGGAAGCAGCACCGATGTTCGCGCTTCGCTCCATGATCGGGCGTAAGCTCGGCAAGACGGAACAATCACAGCAAGATGCCCAAAAAGCGTATGCACTGAAGCCAAAAGAAGGGGTATTGGCAATGGCCGCCGTCGCCTATGACCGGGGTGATATGGCCGGAGTGCTCCGGCATGCTTCGGTATCGCAAGATACTTATGCCAAGATTTTTGAGACTGTTGTCTATGCGCGAGGAGGGAATACCTCTAAAGCACTTGAGCTGCTTCGGGAAATAGGAATTACGAATACAAATGCAGGAACCCCGTTTTTGCAGGAGCGATCCGAAGTTTTGAAATCTCTTTCCGCGATTCGTGCGGAGCGCTATCAAAAAGGGGTGGCGCTGGAACAATCGAATCAGGCCCTTGAAGCGGCGAACGCCTATTCGGATGCGCTGGTGCTGTCACCAAGCGAAGAAGAGGCCCGTCCGATCCGTGCGGCGCTTTTTAAACTGGCAACCAATTCGGCTTTGCAGCTCGATGAAGAGAGTCACCGGCATGTTGTGCGTGCGCAGTTTTACGCCAGTGAAGGAAAACTTGAAGCCTCATTGAGCGAATTTAAAAAGGCTCTGAGTCTTGCCCCTTTTGCGGCACGTCTGTATTACAACTCGGCTCTGGTAGAAGCAAAACTTGAACGTTACTCTGATGCGCTCAAGGATATGCGGCTTTATCTCGAAGCTTTGCCAGGAGCCCAGGATGAACGCTCAGTCAAAGATGAAATGATCAAGTGGGAGATGTATATGGAAAAACCCAGAGATTATCCTTGCTATGAGCCAAATCCGGATACAGCCGTATCAAATGATCAAACACCTTCCCCCGCCCCATCCGGAGGACGGGGCGGAATGATTCAGGGACGATAAAAAGTACTCAATAGAGTTTTCGATCTTCTTTGTCGTTCCACAAACTAAATAATTTTTTCCCTTCATCGCTATCGATGGAGGTGATATTGATTGCATCTTGCGGCTTGTTATACAGGGCATAAAATGCTTGATCATCAAATCCCCCCTTGGCCGCATCGTCCATCGATGAGGAATAATAGAGCGTCGGAATCCGCGCCCAAAGAATAGCCCCCATACACATCGGGCAGGGGTAGCAGGTGGTATAGAGGATACAGTCGGAAAGATCAAATTTTCCTAAGGTTTGAGAAGCTTTTCGGATGACATTGATCTCCGCATGAGCCGTTGGATCGTTACTCTGCAGTACCGTGTTGTGCGCAGACGCGATGAGTTCACCGTTACAGACGATAGCCGCACCGAAGGGTCCCCCCTCATTGGCTTCCATCCCTTTTAGTGCTTCATCATAAGCGATTTGTATCCATTTATGCATCGTTTGTAGGGGTATCCTCTTCGACAAAACGGTGCTCGAAGTTAAAGACATTCATTTCGATGACAAAGAAAGAGAGTATCCATAAAAAGGCATCGTAAAAATCGAGTGCTTCTCCCTGAACCCCCCATATAACGGCAAAAACAAACAAAGCTCCATAGAGGGTAAATTTGAGGATATTACGTGCCGTCCATTCACTTTTACCGTAATGCCCCGGAAAATAGATGTCGTATTGCAACACCAATATGACAAAAATCCATGTCAGAGAGTTGATAAAATCGAGCCATTCCGCTTCGATAAAATAGCTGTAGCAGGAGAATAAAACAACACCGTACCCAAAAAAGCTCAATACGCTAATGATCCCTTTTTCGATAAAACTCCAATGTTCCTCTTTGAGATGATAGGTTTCCCATTCAAAGAGGGCGAGAATGACAACCCATGCCGCCGTTTCTATGGTTTCGGTGAAGGTACCGTTCATCGCAAAGAGATAAATGTTGAAGGTTAGCAGTGCATAGATCATGTATTTAAACAGGATAAATTGCCCCGTTTTAGTGGTAAATAAACGATGTGCTGTCATTTGTTTCCTTGGCATGAAGATGCAAGAAGTTCGGGACGATATTCAAAATGCATCGTGTCGTAGTGATACCAACGCCCGCCCCAAATCCAGCCGTGTTTCTCGAAAATACGCACTATTGAAAGCGGCATCGTGTTTTTATAGCCGATATGAGCCGTTTCGGATGAGGCTTCGTCTTTCCAATATTGGGTTTTACTCGGAGCCAGATCGATGGCGATTCCGAAACTGTGCATCGAGAGGCGGTCGGTGTCTTTGATGACACGGTAGCAATAGGTGGCGGCCCCCTCTGCCCATATGCGATCGGATTTTGGCAACGCAGCGATCTCCTGTCCGATTGCATAAAGCGCTCTATCGGCTCCGCCTACTTTTGTAACCTGAAGTTTGATGGAGCCTTTGAGGCTCGGCCAAGCAATCGTGACGAGATTTTTTTCAATCGTTTTTTTATCTTTACCGTAGAGGGCTTGGAAAAACGGCTGATAACGCAACCGTCCCGGATCAAAGAGATACGCAGGTGGGGTATCGAATCCCCCTGCATCGTAGCGTTGCGAGAGCTGTGTTTCCAAATCGGCATGGTTGATCCTCTCCTCCCACGTTGATTTGGACGCATCGGTTCGGTAGGGGAAGGTGACGCCGTTTTTGAGTACTACCGAATCTTTGTCGGCGGAAGCGACTAACGTCGGATAGCCATCAACGTAGCATTGGGGATTTGCCCAAAGATGGGTCAGTAGCAACGCCGAAGCGGCAAAAATGGGTAGTAGGCGCATAGTTTCCTCCGATAATGGGTGTTATTTTAGCGAAACTTTTTGATTCACGATCACTTCACAGAGCTTTGTCATGATAGCGCTATCTAAACAATAGGAGTCTCCTATGAAAAAAGTTCAGCCGTGGATAGCAGCTTTGGGTGTTACCGTTATGTTAGTGTCGAGCGCCAATGCGGCTCATCATGATCAAAGGGGGAGATATGAACCGGAGCGACATGAGCGAATGTCTCATCATCACGCATCGAACTGGGTAGTCCCTTTGGTTATCGGAGGCGTTCTTGGATATGCTTTATCTGAACCGCGCCGAGAAAGTGTCACCTATGTCCAACGTGAGCCGGTTGTCTATATGCCGCAACCGATTTATCAAGAACAATGGGTCTACTTCAGTGATTGTGACTGTCAACGCAAAGTATTGGTTCGCGCGCGTTGAAATTTTTCTCTTTTTTAGCAATATACATGGCCGTATCAGCCGCTTTTATCAGTGCCTCAGAGTCATCGGCATCATCGGGGTAAAGTGCTACTCCGATGCTCGCTTTGGCATAAAGGGTTGTACGCTCGTCCAGATAAATCGGCTCGCTGATCGCTGTTTGGATCGCATTTTGGATACTGCTGAGATGATCTTCCCCTTTTACCTCTTCAATCATAACAATAAATTCATCCCCTCCATATCGGCAAACCGTATCGCTGTTGCGCAGACAGGATCGGATATTTTGAGCGACGTTTTGGAGTAGACGGTCTCCCGCTTCATGTCCGTATCGGTCATTCACCAGTTTGAAATCGTTTAAATCGATAAAATAGAGCGCTATTTTTTCATGATGCCGTTTCGAGCGGTTCATCGCATGTTCAAGACGATCATACAGTGTAGCACGATTGGTGGCTCCGGTGAGGGGGTCATGTTGGACACGATAGGTGAGATCATCGACATGGGAAGCGATGTGGGTAATGTCATGGAGATTGACAATATAGCTCACCAACCGTTTTTGCCGATAGATCGCGGTGATAGTAATACTGAGTACTTTTTCGCCGCTTTTGGAGCCTTTGGTAACGGTTCCCCTCCAGGTATTATGGATCGCGAATTGGGAGCGTATGGTGTTGAACGTGTGTTGATCTTTAAAGAAATAGTTTCCGATAGAGGTTCCGTATAGTTCGACGTGATCGTTCAGCTCAAGGGCAAAAAAGCTGGGGTTGGCAAATTCGATAAGCCCTTTGCTGTCGGTGTAGACGATGGCATCTCCGACACTCTCCAGTGCAGATGAGCGTTTACTGAGTTCGTCGAGTGTTTTTTGGGAGAGGGTGATGTCTTGCGCCATGCATAGAATATCTCCGCTCTCTCCGTCTAAACGGCGATTGCGCCATTCGCAAAAAATCTCATGAGAGTGTTGGGTAATATTGTAGTTTTTGGAGTAGCTTATCCCCTCGGTTGAAGCTTTTTGTAAGACGTTGTTGACGTGTGCTTTATCAAAATTGGGGACGATAAATTCGATAATACTCTCTCCTACCGCGTTATCGGCACTCCATCCGAATATCGCTTCGGCACTCTGGTTCCATTCGATAATCCGGTATTTTTTGTCAATGAGTATCAACGCAACGGGGGAGTCGCTGAAAAATTGCCTATAGCGGTTTTGACTCTCGCTAAGGCGGCGGTTTAAAAAAATGGAGTGGGCAACCCAAAGGGCTAAAACGGCGATGAGTAAGGGGAGCGTTAACGACTCAAACACGAGTTAAAGGGGGAAAAAACAAAACCGATGGAGCGGCGGGGGGACAATGTAACCGATAAATGTGTACAAAGAACATGCGGGAACTCATGGGAACAGGCGTATCCTTGTCGATAATTTGTGGAATTATATAATGTTAAATATAATGATAACATTAAACTGCATTATAAAATTTACATCATTTTGAGTTGTAAAGCGATACAATAGAAATAATTAGTAAAGAGGAGATGTAACGTATGTTTTTCCCCACTCTCGGGTTGATAGCGACGACCGATGTCATTTCGGTCGATATTCATCAAAGTATTCAAGATGCGCTGGATAAAATGCATCACTATAATCATCGCAGTATTGTTGTGGTCAATAAAACACTTCACTATATCATTACGACCAAAGATATCATCGCCCTCAAACTGGATGGGGTCTGTTTCTCGACCCCCCTTTCCCAAGTGACTTTGCGCCCACTTCCCCTTATCGACAAAGAGAGCAATATCATCAATGCGTTGAACCTCACCAATGACATCGATGAACATATCTGTGTCTGCAACAAAGACGGAAGCCTTTTCGGTCTTGTGACAAACAGTGACATAGTGGCGAGTGTTGATCCGCAAGTCATTTTACAATCTCTACAAATCGCGACGATTTTTGAAAAAAAATTCGGCTATAAGAGTTTTTCTCCCGATGCGCTGATGTCGGAAATCTTAGAATATATGAAAGACTCCCTCAGCGATTGTGTTATTATCCAAGAAAACTCCGTCCCTGTAGGGATTCTAACCTCCAAAGATGTGATTAATTTTATCGGCGAGGGGCAATCCTCAACCATTCGGGTATCGGATGTGATGTCGTCTCCGGTGGAGATGCTGAGTGAAAGGGCCTCCATTCATGAGGGGCTGGAATATCTGCGTACCCGCCATTTCAAACGGATCGTCGTGACAAATGATGAGGGGAGTGTTGTCGGGATCGTCACACAGCAGGATTTGATTTCACGCACCTATCTCAAATGGTCTCAACTCATGCAGGACCATTTTAAGCAGTTTGAAGAGATTACCCAGATCCTTCAGCAAAAAAATCGCCATTTGACGCAGTTGGCGACCAGAGATGCGTTGACCGAGATTCATAACCGCCATATGTTTGCGGAACTATTTTCGCAGGAGCGCTCTAATGCAAAGAGGCAAGGGACAAAACTCTCGTTGATGATGATCGATTTGGATCATTTTAAGCGGGTAAACGACACCTATGGGCATAATATCGGAGATTATGTCCTCAAAAATTTTGTCTCATTGGTCGTTTCGACGATTCGGGAAGCCGATCTGTTCGCCCGTTGGGGCGGTGAGGAGTTTGTACTGCTTTTGCGAAATGTGGGGTGTGAAGAGGGGTATTTGGTCGGAGAAAAAATCCGGAATATGATCGAATCCCAATCATTTGATGAGGTGGGACGGGTTACCTGTAGCATAGGGATTACGGAAGTTTTGCCTGAGGATATGCTTGCCGATGCGATTGAACGTGCCGATAGCGCGCTCTATGCCGCAAAAGACGCAGGGCGTAACCGGACGGTAGCGTGTGAGGTTCGTTCATGAAGCAGGTGTTGCTTCAATCGATACTCTCACACAACGTTACAACGCTGAATCCGGTTGATACGGTTGCCAAAGCACTCGAACTGATGGCAGATTATGCGATTAGTTCCGTTGTTGTTACGGATGGTGAAAATCATCCGATAGGGATTTTTACCGAACATGACGCATTGAAAGTGGTTGCCGAAGCGATAGAGACGTCTGCCGCATTGAATGATGTAATGACGAGAAATCCGTTTTGTGTGGTGCAGACGATGCAAATGCACGATGCATACGGATTGATGGAAGAAAAACACTTTCGCCACCTCATTGTTATCGATGAAGATGGCCATTTTGTCGGAGTGATTACGGAGGGGGACTTTCTCCGCCATATCGGGTTAGAGCACTTGACGAAATTTAAAACGGTCGCTGAAGCGATGAGCGAGTCTCCGCTCATAGTGGAATTGAAAACATCTCTCCTTGACGCGGCATCTATGATGAATGAGCGCAAGTGCGATTACGCTATCGTTTTGAACGGAGCGGCACCGATCGGAGTGATAACCGAGCGCGACATCGCCCATCGATGCGCGCGTGATAACCATGTGTCTCAAGAATTGGTTGAGAGTCTATTCCATAGCGATATTGTCATCATCGGAAAAGATATAGCCCTTCATCACGCTGCGGCGATGATGGAAGAACACGGTGTCCATCAGCTGATTGTTGTAGATGCACAGGGGAACCTCTCGGGTATCCTCACCCGTCACGATGTCCTACATGCGGTACACGGAGCTTATTTCGAGTATTTAATTCGGGTGATCGATGAAAAGAGCGCCGCAATCGCACGGATCAGTGAGCGTAAACGGGCTATTCGTACTGAAAAAGAAGAGGTCGAAAAAAATGCGACCAAGCTGCGCAAACTCTTTGAAGCGCTTCCTGATGGTGTAGTGCTGATTGACACGGCTACCCTTTGTGCCGTTGAGTTTAATCAAGCGGCACATGAGCATTTGGGATACACGGCGGAAGAGTTTGCGGTGCTTAGTCTTTCTGATTATGAAACAATCGAATCACCCGAAGAGACGCATCGCCGTATAGAAGCGATTATGCGCGATGGAAAAGATAGTTTTGAGACGATCCACCGTGCAAAAGACGGGACCCTTTTTAATATGTGGATCAATGTGGTTGCCGTCGAGCTGGTGGGAAAGCCTCATCTAATCGCGGTATATCATGATATTACTGAGCGAAAGAGGTATGAAGAGCGTCTTGAAATCTTGGCAAATTACGACCCGTTGACCGGTTTGGCTAATCGCTCGCTCCTTTTTTCCCATTTGCAAAATTATATTGTTCAGGGAAAGCGGCATAAAACACAAATCGGATTAATAATGTTCGATCTTGACCGCTTTAAGGACATTAATGACAGTTATGGGCACAGTGCAGGGGATGAGGTGCTTCAACAAGTGGCAGAACGCTTTGGTTCGCGGTTGCGAGAAGGTGATATTATCAGCCGTTTGGGGGGAGATGAATTTGCGGTTATTGTTGATAATCTTGCCCGACCCGAAGATGCCGGAAGATTGGCTGAAGAGATGATTTCAGCGCTGGAGAGCGGATACAGACTCTCAGGGGGAGCGTTGATCCACATCGGTGCGAGTGCGGGGATCGTTTTGTTTCCCGATCACGGAGAGAGTGCTTCTGAATTACTTCAGCATGGGGACGCCGCGTTGTACAAAGCAAAAGCCGAAGGGAGAGGACGATACCGATACTATACGGATGAACTTACCGACTCTGCACGGCGACGGATCGAATGTGAAACCCGTTTGCGCTACGGGATTAAAAATGAAGAGTTTGAGGTCTATTATCAACCGCAAGTCCATATTCAGACGGGGCGGATTGTGGGTGCAGAGGCGCTCATTCGATGGAATGATCCGATCAGAGGGATTGTATCGCCTGTGGAATTTATTCCGATAGCTGAAGAGACGGGATTGATCGGAGAGATCGGCGAATGGGTATTGAATGAGACCTGCCGACAGGGGAAGGTTTGGCTCGATCAGGGGCATCGGCTCACATTGGCGGTGAACCTATCCGCCCATCAGGTACGACACCAAAATATTCCTGAGATGGTGGAACGCGCCCTCAAAATATCAGGTTATCCTGCCGATCGATTGGAACTTGAGTTGACGGAGAGTGCACTAATGCAGCGCGAAGAGGAGACGGTCTCTATGCTTCATGCCCTCCGTGCACACGGCATTCGTCTGGCGATTGATGATTTCGGTACGGGCTACTCTTCCCTAAGTTATCTCAAGCGGTTCCCTATCGATGTATTGAAAATCGATAAGAGTTTCGTTGATGATATTCCGTATGAAAAAGATGATATGGCGATTGTTACGGCGATTATTGCGATGGGTCAAGCGTTAGGTTTTCAGGTATTGGCAGAGGGGACGGAGCGGATAGAACAGATCGATTTCCTAAGAGAAAAAGGGTGTACGATGTATCAGGGGTATTTTAAAAGCCCGCCGATTCCGGCGGCTGAGTTTGAGAAATTGCTTATCTAAGCGATAAGGTTATTTGAGGGTAGCAACGTGGGCGGCGAGCGCTTTTAGATCATCGTCGCTCAACCCATCCAATGAGGCTTGCATGGTCGCTTTTTGATCACCGCCAAATGTTCCGGCTTTGTATCCTGTGAGTTTGGTCAGCGCCGCTGCATCTCCTGCAATCGCTTTACCGGCGATAGAAGCCTCTTTGCCGTTGGCACCGTGACATTCCGCACATTTGGCACCGAAAAGTTTAGCACCATCAGCACCCATCAATACGGATGCACTTAATACGGACAAAATCAATACTCTTTTTACCATTGTTATCACCTCCAAAGTGTGTTTGATTATTGTAGCATAAAACCTATTCTACTCTATTTCGACCGTTTTGTTTTGCGAGGTAAAGTTTGGCATCCACTTCGGCAACATAACGGTTAATGGTGTCTTTGAGAATATAGGTTGTGGAGTCTATCGCGATAGGGGTGATCCCGATACTTACGGTGTAGCGGATCGGTTTCCCCTCAAACGAAATCTCCTGCTCAGCGGTAAAATCACATAGCTTTTGGGCAATTTTGCGGGTGTTGGCTTCGGATGTTGAGGGGAGAACGATAATAAACTCTTCCCCGCCGAAACGGAAGATAAAATCGGATTTACGCAAAAGAGTCCGCAATGTCTCAGCGAAATGTTTGATGACCGCATCGCCTGCGAGATGCCCGTAGGTATCGTTGATCGATTTAAAATGATCTAAATCGCACATCATGAGTGAACACGGGCTTTCCGTCGCTTTGGAAATCTCGATTTGGCTTTGCATCACTTTCTCAAAAAGGCGGCGGGTGAGCAGGGCGGTGAGCGGATCTTTGGAATACTCTTCGATCATGATCATGTCGTTGAGGATCGCGATCTCGTTTCCGATCTCCAAGGAGATATAGTCGATTCGCTGCATCAAATGGATCAGGTTTTTCGGTTTACTCAGTTTTCCTCTAGGGTGGGAGACGACATCGGAAGCGAGATTGTGGAGATTTTGGTGTAACAACCCCACCTCTTTGAAATGGCTGGTAGTGATGATGTAGGGGATGGAGGCGTCATGAAGCCATTTCCCGAAAGTACACAGGGTGTGGTTTAGTTCAGGGTACGGATAATCCTCTTCGAGGTGCTGTACGTAATCGATCAGCTTGATCATCCATTCGATGTGTTGCTGGTAATGAACCATCAGATTCTTTTCGACCAGATTGGAGAGGTGGCTAAGGCGGATATGGTTTTTGGCGGCGAGGCGTCGGAGGAATTTATGAAAATAGGCGATGGTGATTTGATGCTCGATTTTATCGAAATAGGTACTGAGCCGTTTGAGATTTTCGACGTCCCCCTCTTCGGCGAGAAGACGCATCAGGTTGCGAGAGATGGTGAGCAACTCCCCGTAGACAAACATGTAGGGGATTTCATTGGTGACACAAAAATGGACCAGTTCATCGGTGTACTCTTCGGATTCATGAACATCTTGTGAGCCAAATAGGGAGATAAAAAGGGCTTTATGGTCGTTGATAGCACGGGTGTAGGCGCATTCTCCCTCTCGAACGTATCCTTCGCGTTCCAAGTCGATACAAAAATCATCGATGGAGGATCGGATGGCATCCAAATAGGTTTCGGTTTTGAACATCGGTACTCTTTATAGGTTTAATATCCGACATTATAGCTTAACGGGCGAATTGAATCAGCCCCATCACGATTTCGACAAGGATGAGGATGATAATGATCCACTCTAAAAATTCGCTCTTTTTATGGTTGATCAGATCCATGACCAGCATCACATCCTCTTTGATCTGGGAGAGTTTTGAGAGGGCGATTTCGTGACGGTCGTAGAGTTCGAGGATAAATGCGAGACGGTTATAGAGAGTTTCGGCCTCTTCGTTATCCCATAAAATGTTGGGTTTGTCGAGGAGCAGCAGATTGCTCACCATATCGTGTCGAGTCAGGGCGAGCCGTTTGGCAAACTGCATCAGATGGGATCGTCGTCCTATGGAGAACGTATGGATCGATTCCACGATACGTCGGCTTTGGGAGAAAAGGGTATCGAGCCGTTTTTCATAATGCTCCAATCCGACACTTTGGCTGATCGCCAATGCGATCACATTGAGATTTAAGGTCGAGGCTTCCCGCAAGCGGATCGTTTCATTGGAGACGTCAAAGAGTACGGTGAGCTCGGGGTTGATATGAATGGGGTAGTCTTGGGTGATGAGATGTTCGACATCGAGTGAAATGCGCAAACGGGTGAGGGCATCCAATATCTGGCTTTTTTCCTCAGCGATCAGGGTTAGGACTCCAAAGGGGGACAAAACGACGTGAAGGGTCTCATTTTTGCCGTAGTAGCCGTTTTCTACCCCTCGGTTTAGGGTGATGTCCAGAGCATATTCGAGTGTTGCGGTGGTAAGCGGATGGTTAAGATACAAAGAGAGGAGGTTCATGGTCATCCTTTAACCGAAAATTGGTTTGATTTATTGTATCATCCCTTTATTACAATGAGGTGATAATGCAAAGTAAAATAGCAGTTGGATTAGTAGGATTATGGGTGAGCTGGAGTTCGCTTTCAGCGGATGTCTCGGAGATGATTTTTTATCCTCAAGCCGATTTTTCGGAGGGGATTTTTCATTTTAATTACCAAGGCGAAAAAAATAAAAATTACGGATTTATGTTTGAAAAAGGGTTTGACGCGAGTCGAATCGTTTATGTTCGTCCTTCCAATCATACGATGGAGAAAACCAAAGAGGGGTTAACAAAACTCTCATTTGAGAACACCGACCGCTATTCGTATCTTGAGCGTGCCAATAAAGATGACTTTTTGGTTTCCGAAGAGAACGGAATCATCAAAATCCTCCTTAGCGGCGGAGACTGCAAAGGGAGCGCTAATTGCGTGACGGCAGAGAATATTTTGACCGTGAACGTTCCCAAAGGGTACGGCGTCCGCAAATATCAAGGGCTGGATCAAGATCTCAAGCCGCTCAAAAATCCGCAGTGGCAACGCAACGGCAACACCTATACCCTCACCGCACGTGACGTCAAAGGGGCGTGTGTAATGATGGAGCTGGAGAAACTAAAACCGGGTCAAAGTGCGGCAAGTGTCGCGATAGCTGAACCAAAGGTTGTTGCTCCTGTTCACGTTGCCGAAGTGATCAAACCGGCTGAAGAAGCACCGAAGGTTGTCGCGGTTGCGGAACCGGTCGTCGAAGAGGTTAAAACACTCACCCCGGTTGTTATTGCATCCGAAGAGCCGAAAGTTCAAGAGAGCACTCCCATCGTAGAGCCGAAAGCTGAACCGGCGGTTGTGGTTAAAGCTCCTGAAAAACCGGCTCCCCATGTGACAGCTCCGTCGCCGTATTTTAGAAATTTTCAAATTTTCGAGAGTCGGGTCGTAGCGTTGAGCGAAGTGGGAAAAGAGCGTTTACGCGAATGGGCACAGCTGTATAAAACAGGGGGATATACGTCGGTAACGATCAACGGCTATACCGATAATATCCCTCCGCAACGGCTCAAAGCGCTTTATGCGACCAATGAGATCCTCTCAGCCGCGCGCGCACAGATGGTGGCGGATTATCTCATGAGCCAAGGGATTGAAAAAGAGGCTATCAAAGTCGTCGGAATGGGGGATGCCAATCCGGTCGCTTCCAATGATAATGAAGAGGGACGCTCCAAAAATCGACGGGTTGAGTTTATTCTCAGCTCACACTAACGCAGTTACGTCCCGCACTTTTTGAGGCATAGAGAGCTTCATCGGCGTGAATGATGAGTGTCTCGGGGGTATCGTCTTTGGTATAGGCGCACACTCCGAAACTCGCTGTTTGAACATACGAGTCAAATATAGTTTTTGATTCAAGAGTCGTTCGGAGTTTTTCAGCCAAGATCGCGGCTTCAGAAACATCGGTTTCGGGGCAAATAATCAAAAATTCTTCTCCTCCCCATCTCCCTACCGTATCGCTGCTGCGGCAATTTTGACGGAAAATCGTGGCAACCGCTTTGAGTACCGCATCTCCCGTATGATGTCCGTAGGTATCGTTGACCCCTTTGAAAAAATCCAAATCGATGATAATGACAGATAGCGCACGTTCGTAACGCGAGGCATTTTGGATCGCTTGTTTGAGAGTTTCATCGAGCCAATATCGGTTGGAAAGAGCGGTAAGAGGGTCGGTGGTAGAGAGAATTTTGAGCTCCTCTTGGGTCGTATGCAATGAGTCGATGGCAGTGTGAAGTGCACGGTTTATGGTGCGGAGTTTACGGGTGTAGTAAAGCAAAAGGGCAACAATAAACCCTAGCGGTGCCACTACTTTTAAGATCCTTTCCCATGACATTTGCTGCGTGTATTCGATATGAATATGGCGATTGTAAATCGCTTCGCGCTCTTCGGGGGTGATGGATAGAAGAGCTTTCTCCATTATTCCTGCAAAAATCGGCCAATCATTTCGTATCCCGATCGATAACTCGGAGTTATAGGGGATCTCTCCTGAGATTTTTAGGTTAGAGTATCCCTCTTTTTTGATGGCATAGGAGATGGCAGCCGTGTTATCGATAAAGGCAAACGCTTTGCCTGTCGCAACCGCATCCAGCCCTTCGGCGACGGTACTAACTAAGACCCGCTTAATGGAGGGGTAGTTGCGTTTAAGTATCTCTTCGCTGATATAGCCTCGGGCGACGGCAACGGTTTTGTTTTTGAGGTCATTCATCCCATTGAGATAGCCGACGTTTTCATCGGTTAGGATAACCATCCGAAAGTTGAGATAAGGGTGGGTAAACGTTGCGTACATCTCCCTCTGCGGAGTTTTAACGGCGCAAGGATACATATCGAGCTGATGCTGTTCCATAAGCTTTACCGCATCGTTCCAAACCCCTTTGGTGTGAGGTTCAAAACGGACACCCAATTTTTGGGAGATGAGGGTTAGATAATCGGCGGCAAGCCCTTGATAGGAGCCTTTTTCGTCGAGATATTCGAACGGAGCCCATGAGGTATCGATGGCGGTGCGAATTATCGGATGCTCTTTGAGCCAAGCGCGCTCTTGGGGGGTTAAATCGAGTTGATTGTTTATCGCGTCTTTGTAGATACACTTGTCGAGCGAAATTTTGGCGTTGATAAGACCGTGGCGGCTGAGAAGATTTTGGGTGTATTCGAGTCGACCGTAATCGAGGGTACCGATGGGTATGGTCGAGGCCGAGATAACCGATTCGATCCCTTTGGCCTCATAGCGGAGTTGATCAAGGGTTTTTTCAGGCGCATATTTCGTTTTAATGAGTTGGATAATCTCTTCTTGGTGGGACAATGCGTATTCCCATCCCCGAATGGTGGCGCGTTTCATAGCGGCAACTCGCGCAGGGTGCTTTTGGAACTCATTTTGAGAGGTAAAGAAGATGTCTCCGTACAGATCAACCCCGAAGTGTTGCGGGTTTATGATATTGGTCTCTACCCCTTTTTGGAGCAGGGCGTAGGGTTCGTTGGTAATATAGCCGTGGTGTGCATCGACCTTTTTGTTGATGAATTCTTTGAAATCAAAATCGGCATTGACCCGTTTGAACCCTTTTTTTAGGACTCCCGTTTCGTGCATCATGGCGAGGATAGGCAGACCGTCGGCATCGTTTGGATAAAAAGCAACCCGCTTTCCGATCAGTTTATAAGGGCTGTCGATACCGCTGGATTTGAGCGTGAGCAACACATTCGGAGAGTGTTGGAAGATTGGGGCGATGATCATTATAGGCTCTTTTCGTGCCTGATAGAGAAAGAGGACCGAGTCGGCTATACCGTAGTGTGATTTTCCCTGAAGTACCTGTTCTACATTGTTTTGAGCGAGATCTCGATCTTTGAGTTCAACATCAAGTCCCTCTTCGCGATAAAACCCTTTTTCGAGTGCCGCATAATACCCCGCAAATTGGAACTGATGGTGCCATTTGAGCTGTAAAGAGACTTTTTCTAGGGCAAACAAAGAGGAAGAGAGGATAAAAAAACTAATCAGCCAACGCCACACACCCATAGATCTTCCTACATCTGTTCATATAGGTCGAAAAGATCGATCCCATCAGGAAGGCGAGGTTTCCCGTCTCGGAAACTGCGGGTATGGGCAATAAGGCGTTTAAAGTGTTTGCGCAGATGGTAGGCGTCTGGGACATTAGGTCGGAACCAATCCCCTTTGGCGCTGAAAAGCCAATCAATGGCGGCTTTGACATCGAGGAGACTATACCCTCCCGTATCGATGAGGAGGCGGATCTGCTTTGCCCAGCTCATCACATCAAACGGCTCTTCAAACTGCGGATCGATGGAGGCGAGGTGACGGATAAAATACTGCGCCATCTCGAACTCTTCGGTGGTCGGCTTGGTTTCGGCGATTTCTTGGGATGAAGCGATTACGGGAGCATTGGAGGCGATCTCTTTGCGAACCCAACGCTCAAATTCGGCGCACCAGTCAAACGAACGGTTGTTTTTCGAGCGCTGATAGAGGGCAAAATCCTCAAACAACTCCCGTCGCAGCCCTTCGCGGTCACACAATTCAAAGGCAAACGCGTGAAGTTCTTCGAACGACTCGTTAGAGAGGTTGAGAAAATAGCTGCTGTCGCTGTATTGAGTCGGGGTGAGATTCATCGCTAGCGGGGTGAGTGTAGTGATCGGAGCAAACGTATAGTAGATCATCATCCCTTGATCACTTTTACGGCGGAGAGTTTTGAGTATCCCTTTTTTGACCATCGCATCGAGGGCTTCGATCACTTCGCGCGGAGTGTGGCGGAGGATCTGGGCGAGCGTTGAGGCATCGACATCACTCGGTTTGTCTCCCCACTGTTGCGTATGACGGGCAATGAGCGGTATGAGGGCGCGCTCCATCACGGTGAGATCATCGCGATCGATCAGCGAGGTCGGGAGGGTGATCATGAACGATTGACCGAGGAGATGAGTTTAGCCTTGAGGGGAGCGGCAAGGGTCTCATTATATTCGCGTTTATGGCGGAGGATTTCATTGCGATATTCGTGGATAACTCGCGCTTCAAAGAGGCTTCGATCGAGTGAAACATAATCGTAAATCCATTTTTTGGTGAGGGTTTTGACGACATTGATGTCGGTTCCATCCAGAATAGGTTTCTCGTCCTCTGCACGGCGGATGGAGGTAAATCGGATCGCTTCAAACCGCTCCAGCGCACTTTTATCAGCGTCTCGTACCAAGCTCACGTCACGTCGAATATCGTACATCAGTGTATAGAGTTTAGCGGCACGCTCCTGTGCTTCCTGATCGATAGGGCTGAGAGCTTGGGATTCAAACTCATCGGCGATGAGGGCAATTTTTTCAAAACCGTTTTTATAGGGCATATCACGAAGGGATAAGCGGCGAAAAAATTCACGATAGTTCGAGGGATGGATCTGGCGTACCAAATCGGCGACGTGCGCGCGGAGGTTAATATCCTCTTCGATTTTGAAATACTCCATCAGCGATGTGACGAATTGGGCGCGGATTTGATCTTCGGTCGGTCGGTTGTGTTGCATAATAGAAGTATAGCATTTGGAGATAAAATAGAGATTTTTTATCGAATAGGAAGCGGTTGTTTTGATCATTGTCGGCTTCAAAATTAGGAAGAAACAGGACGATTATGGGCAAATAGTCACATTACGGTCATGTTATTGGAGGGGTGAAGAGACCATTACTTGACCAAAACCGTGTACAATCAGTATAAATCAAAAAACATTACGCGGGATAATGTATAATACAAAAATATAATAGTTATTAGTAGGTCGCATATGGATACAGTGCATTTTTCCCATTCCAACGCATTAAACATGGATGAACATCATGCTTTTTTGACGATTTTTAATCACATCCACTCCATTGTCGCTTTGATCGATGGGGAGGGACGGATGATACGTCTCAACCAATATGGGCAGGACTTTGTAGGATATACCCAAGAAGAAGTCGCTTCCGTCCCCTATTTTTGGGAGCGTTTTTTACCTGTATCGATGCGTTCAAATGTGAAAAGTGTCCTTGAAAATGCGCAAAAAGGGGTCATTAAAGATCGATTTAAAAATTCATGGCTATCCCGCAGCGGTGAAGAACGGGTCTTTGAATGGTCCAATATGCTGGTTCAAAAAAGCGACGGATCGATGGAGTATTTGGCGACCATCGGGATAGACATCACCGAGCACGAGAATCAAAAGCTTGAAATGCAGCGACAAAAAGAGGAATTCGAGACAATTTTTAATATTTCTCGTGACGGGGTCGCTGTTTTGGATCTGCAAACCAATTTTTTGGAGTTCAACGACGCCTATCTCGAAATGACCGGATTTACGCGAGAAGAGTTGCTGACAAAATCGAGTATCGAAATCAGTGCACCCGAAGACAGAGAACACTCCCAAAAATCGATAGAGAAGGCGATTAGAGAGGGGTATATCCGCAATATTGAGAAAACCTATATCGCCAAAGACGGCAAACGGGTAATGATAAATATGTCTATCGCCCTCATGCCGGATAAAAAACGGATTCTTATTAGCGCTAAAGATGTGACGGATCAAAATGCCATCAATGAGCAAATCAAGATAGGGGCTCTCAAGCTTGAAATAGCGGCAAAATCGGCTGATATAGGTATTTGGACATGGGATTTTGCTTCCAATACCCTTGAATGGAATACCCAAATGTATGCTATTTACGGGATTGAGCGTTCAAGCACAAGCAATCCCTATAGTCTATGGCTAGAGGCTTTACATCCTGAGGATAGAGTCCGCGCTGAGGCAGAAGTGCAACGCGCAGTAGCTTTTGAGGGGAAATTTGACACGGTGTTTAGGATTATCAACGCCAAGTCAAATCAGATGAGTTATATCAAAGCTTCCGGTATTTGTCAGTACGATAAGTCGGGCAATAAGATGGCTATGATCGGAACAAATATCGATATTACGGAACAAAAACTCTATGAAGAAAAGCTCAACAGCGCCATAAAAGATGCCGAAGACGCCAACAGATCTAAAAGTGAATTTCTTGCCAACATGAGCCATGAGATTCGTACACCGCTCAATGGAATTATCGGATTGAACACGTTGCTGCTTAGTACGAATCTCACCTCTACCCAAAAAGAGTATATGACAAAAGCACAGCAATCGTCTAAAGCCCTTATGAGCGTTATTAACGATATTCTCGATTATTCCAAAATCGAAGCGGGAAAACTCGATTTTGAAAACAGGGTGTTTTCCATGGAGGAGGTTCTTCGGAGCTCTTCGGATCTGTTTGAGTATTCCATTGCGCAAAAATCGTTGGAATTTCATATCGATATTGATTCGAGCATTCCGCTGAAGCTGGAGGGTGATCCTCTGCGATTGGGGCAAATATTTAACAATCTGATCGGTAATGCGGTGAAATTTACCGACCAAGGGGATATTACCGTGAGGGTGAAATCTCTCTCAAAAGATGCGGAAGAGATTGTGTTGGAGTGCTCGGTAACCGATAGCGGAATCGGTATCAGCGAAGAAGAGCAGTTACGGCTATTTAGTGCCTTTTCGCAAAGTGATGCTTCCAACACACGAAAATACGGCGGTACCGGTTTGGGGTTGGTCATTTCCAAACAGCTCTGTGAGTTGATGGGGGGAGAAATTTGGCTCGAAAGTACCAAAGGGGTCGGTTCGACCTTTTACTTTACGGTCAAACTTCGTATGTGTCACGGTACACAGGGGCGTGTACCTATTTCACGATTGCATAATCAGCGCTTTTTAATCGCGGATGACAATGAACTCGAACGTGAATTGATCGCATCGATACTTCGTTCATGGGGGGCATTTGCAATCGTGTGCGCAAGCGGAGAAGAGGCTTTGGCACTTATGATGAGTGAAACATTCGATTTCCTCATCGTCGACTGGCAGATGCCGGGATTGGACGGACTTGATGTTATCAAGCGGGTGCAGCAGACCTCAAATCGGGGTTTCCCGAAGATTATTATGGTTACGGCGCACGTCAAAGAAGAGTTGCACAAAGCGGCATCGCAAAAACAGGTGACACTTGAGAGGGTATTGTATAAGCCCGTAACCCCTTCGGTGCTTTTAGAAGCGATTAGCACAGGGGTGCTAAAACCGCTCAACGAGGAGATTCAGCCGCAATCTTTTTCGTTTATCGGGCGTATTTTGGTCGTTGAGGACAACGAGATCAATCAGTTGGTCATACGTGATTTACTAGAGCTTTTGGGCGTAGAAGTAGAGATTGCGGCAAACGGAGAGATCGGGGTTGAGTGTGTTCGGGTGAACCCTTATGATCTTGTTTTGATGGATTTGCAGATGCCGGTGTTGGATGGGATCGGTGCCGCACGGCGCATCCGAGAGTTTAATAAAACCATCCCTATCATTGCGTTAAGTGCGGCTGTTATGGAACAGGATAAAAAATTGACGATGGAATCGGGGATGAACGCCCATCTCTCTAAACCGATCGATTTGGATGAGCTGATGGCGGTTTTGGAACGTTATCTCATCATGAAAAAACGGGATGGTTTGAATGATTCGGAACCATCGGTAAAAACCGTAGAAGGGTTGGATTTGAGTGCCCTCTCCCAAATGCTTCAGCCCGAACAGATTGAACGGTTTTTACGAAAATTTGCGGAAAGCTACAGAGACTTTTGTTCCCGATTCATGCAAAGTGCTCCCGGCGATGAAGCCTTTAAGCGTCTCATTCATACCCTAAAAGGGGCGAGCGGCACGATCGGTTCGAAGCGAGTGTATGAACTTGCGGTTCTGATAGATGAAAGCGATGATCCAGAGTGGCAATCTACGATGAGCGCTCCGTTATGCAAAGAACTACAGAATGTGATACATACGATTGATAATCACTTCCCTCCGCAAAAAGCGATGTTAAACCAGTGTGATGCAAGTAAAGAAGAGATTATCTCCATTCTCGAGTTGATGATAAAGCGGCTCGAAGAGAAAACATTTGTGGATGATGATGAGATTGAGTCGTGTCTATCCCACATTGTCTCTTATGCTTCCGTGGAAACATTGGAGAAAATTCGAGAGGCGGTGGGGGAATTTGATTACGAGATCGCAACAGAGCTTTTGAAACGCGTTTACGGAGAACTTCATGCATAGTTTTTCAATTTTGGTAGTGGATGATGAACCCCTCAATCTGAAGTTAGCGGCGCAAACGTTAAAAGGGGATTACACGGTTCTCGTTGCCCGAAGCGGAGAGGAGGCGCTTGAGTATCTTAAAAACCATACGGTGGATCTCATATTGCTCGATATTGTTATGAAAGGGATGTCCGGATTCGAGGTAGCAGAGGTGTTGCGTTCGACATCAACCACCTCCCATATACCGATCATTTATCTGACGGCAGATTCGACACCGGAAACGGTTGTTAGAGCCTTTCAAAGCGGAGCCGTTGATTATATTACCAAACCGTTTCGTCCCGAAGAGATGTCGGTACGGGTGAGCAATCGTGTTCAGACCTATCATCTCCAAAGAGAGCTGCGCAGTGCCCTCCGTACGAACAGCATGCTTTTGGGAGTCATCGATAAATACGTCTCCTATATCAAAGTCGATTTGGAGGGGATCATACAAAAGGTGAGTGAGCATTTTTGTCTGGTTCTGAATTGTACTAAAAGTGATCTCATTGGAAAAAATATCAATTTGATACGTTCGTCTAACACACCGACTGAATTGTACAAAAAATTATGGGAAGCGCTTGAGGACGGGGAGACATTTAGCGGCGATATAGAGGATCGAAATTTCTCGGGAGGAACCAATTGGTTTCATGTAACCGCTTCCCCGGACTACGATGATCAGGGAGAACTGGACGGATATATTGCGTTTTATCAAAATATCGATGATCAGATGCGCTATAAACGTGATGCCAATACCGACAGCCTTACAGGGTTGATAAACCGTGCGGGCTTGGACAAAATATTGGAAGATGAGATCCACCGATCTCATCGCTACTCCTATCCGCTGTCGGCTATTTTGATCGATATTGACCATTTCAAAGAGGTCAATGATACCTATGGACATCAAGTCGGAGATATGATTTTAAAAGAGTTTTCAAAAATCCTTTCAGCGAATATTCGTGACGTTGATATGCTCGGAAGATGGGGGGGCGAAGAGTTTTTAATCATTTGCCCCCATACGGATGAGGAGGGGGTGCATGTGATTGCAGAAAATCTGCGTAGCCGTGTGGAAGAGTACTCTTTTAGTGTCGTCGGGAAAAAAACGGCTAGTTTCGGTATTGCTCAGTATGACTCCTCAACTCTTGCGGAAAACTTATTTCATCAACTCGATAGAGCGCTCTATTGCGCTAAAAATATGGGGCGTAATCAAGTGGTGCTGTACAAAGAGATTTAACGTCTAATCGGGAATATCATGTGCGAGCCCAATCTTTTGAACCGTGTTGGTTAAAAATAAGGTAAAATATCAACGGGTATTTTACAGGGTACCCTAATCCGCCAAAAGAGGCTCCCATCCTAACCATCGACCACACCGTTATCCCCGAGGGTGATACAGAACTCGGCGATAATCTTTTGTACTACGACTATAACATCGATCACCTTTTGTCGCTGGAGGCAAAAGGGCTTACGATGGAGGATGAGGGGTACATCAGTGCCTTTCGTTCATTTGAGGGGGAGGTGTATGAGAACTACATCTACGAAAAACTCCTCCGTTTTGCCGCCAATGAACCGAGTATCAAAAGTTTTATCATCAAAGGTCCTCATAAACACCGCACCCGTGCGCAAAGCGATGCCCTCTCGGTGAGCTGGAAAGGGCAGATTATCTACCGTGCCCGCCACAAAGAGATCGGAGAATTCGACGGATTGCTCTTTACCGACAAAGAGCTCTATTTTGTTGAGATGACGTTGGTCAAATCGGTGAGCAATCTCAAAAAACGGCTCCGTAAAAAACGGGCATTGCTCGAAGTTCTGTTTCCCCGTTACAGCGTCAAAGCATTGTTGGTACTCAACGAGGGGGCAACGGGAACGTCGGATTTGCCGCCGTATGCGTCGGTATGGCTTACCAAGCCTTACAGCGCCCGCCATATATTAGAGCGGCTCAGTGCCAAATCGCCGCGTGAACCGATGATCCGTATCGAGAGTGATAAAATCGCCCATGCCGAAGAGCTTAAAATCGCCGCGTTCAAATATTATGCGACACTTTCATGGATGCTCCGATCGCTTCGCGGGAAGGACCCTATCGACCTCGAATTCTTCCGTCGCGCGGCAACTCAGCGTTATCACGATATTTACACGAAAGTGTATGTGGGATACCTCTGCGTCGATGATTTTAAGCTCCTTGCCCCTGATTTGAAATGGGAGGGCTCTAACGCTTCTCGTGTGGTGGTAGCGATCGAAAAAGACCATTCCGGCGGCTATTTTCTCACCTATTTCATCCGGCACAGCTCCAAAAAACTCGATAATGTTGTGATCACGCAAGCAGGGAGCAAAGTGACGAAAAAAGATCCTTTCGGGATTACCCTCACCGAGATGAATCACCTCGATAAAGTGATGGATCAGAGTTTTGCCCTCACTTACGAACAACATGAAAAACTCGAAACTCTTGTAAGCAAACTCACCCATTAGGGGGCTTTGGTCGCTATGCGACAAGCCGTTGATCCTCTTTCATCAAAAATTCATAATTCATCGGTATTATCCGCGAAAAAATCATCCGTTTACGCTTATTACGTTACACTTTTAAAAGATACTCTATAAGGATTTTTTATGAAGAAAATAGCACTTTTGTTGTTGATGGTTATGAGCCTAGCAGCGGCTCCGTACAAAGTAGGTCAGTCGGTGATGCCGCTTGATCTGAACGATCAGTTCGGTAAACGCTATACCCTCAAAGTGATGCCTAAAACCCTCATTATGGCGTTCGAGAAAGGGACGGGAGCGACGGTAAATGAGTACCTGACTGTCCAAGAAAAAGGGTATTTAGCGAAAAACAAAGCGGCGTTTGTCGCCGACATCAGCCAAATGCCTAAATTTATCACCGAAAGTTTCGCATTGCCGAAAATGCGCAAATACACCCATACCGTTTTGTTGATCCAAGATGAAGAGCAGGGGCTTAATTTCCCGTATCAGGAAGATAAAATCACCGTGATGAAATTTCGGGGCAATTTTCTCACCAAAGTGGAATTTATCGAAACCGCCGAACAACTCAAAAAAGCGATTGAGCAGTGATAACCCCGATCAAAGCGCTTCGTAAAAATCGGTTTAAAACCGCCTTGATCTTTATCAGTATGAGCGTTTCGATTGCCGCTATTTTTCTCATCAGTGCGATTTCCGGCGGTGTCGTGAGCATGTACAGTTCGATGCTCAAAACCGATGGTGATATTATCATCACTCAGCGTGGTATCGCCGATACGTTTTTCAGTGACATTAACCGTACCGTTGCCGATGAGATTTCTAAAATAGAGGGTGTGAAAGAGGTGAGTGCCCTTATCTTGGGTGCGGCTCCGGTAGAGCCTCTCCCTATCGTCGGTATTTACGGTGCGAGTGAAAACCGGTTTAAAAGTTACGCGTTGATACAAGGCTCGTATCCTACAGCGGGCGAAGTGATGTTGGGATCTAAAATCTATGAGACGCTCAAACATCCCAAAACAATCTCCCTCTCTAAAAAAGAGTTTCGTGTCAGCGGCGTATTTAAAAGCCGTATTGGATTTGAAGACGGCGGAGTCGTAATGGCGTTGAGTGATGCGGGAGTCGTATTTCATAAAAGTGCATCGATCTTTCTCATTGCCCTCGTTGATTTGAGTCAAAGCGATACCATCATCGCCCAGATCAACAAAGCACACCCTGAAATGGAAGCCAAAACAACCGACGGTTTTATCGACTCGTATAATCAGTTCAAGATCATCAAAACCAGTTCCGATGTGATCGGTGCAATGGCATTTTTGATGGGAATTTTGGGGATCGTGAGCATGATGAGTATGGTGGTGAACGACCGCAAAACCGAATTTGGGATTATGCGCTCCATCGGACTCTCATCGAGTACCATTATATTTAAACTCCTCAGTGAGACGCTGATTATTGCCGTGTTGGCATTTGCAGTAGCGTACGGCGTTTCGGAAGCGGTACTGGAGATGATCAAACATGCCGATAAATTTCAGGGGTATATCAACGGAGAGATCACGGCAGTGTTAGCGATCAAGGTCTTTGTCGTCTCCGTGGTTATGGCACTTTTCGGTACGCTGCTTCCGGCTATTTATGCCGCAAGAGTCGATCCGATGAGCCTGATCCAGCGAGGTGGCGCATGAAAATCGAAGCACTCGGAGTTGAGCACTTCTACGGACATGAAAAAGTGTTAAACGGTGTCGATATTACGATCCTACCGGGGAGTTTTACCGCGATCATCGGGGAGAGCGGGAGCGGGAAAACGACACTCCTCTCCATCCTATCGACACTGTTGCAACCCTCAGCGGGGATTGTCAAATACGATGGGAAAATCCTGAGCGAACTGGGCAATATCGACCGTTTCCGTCGGCATAACATCGGGTTTGTGTTTCAATTTCACTATCTCATCTCCTACCTGACGTTGCGCGAAAATATTGCGCTGGGGGCGATCGATGAGAGCCGTGTTGAGTCGTTATTGCAATCACTGGGAATTGCTAAACTCTCTCATCGCTATAGTGATGAGGTCTCAGGCGGAGAGCGTCAGCGTGCCGCCATCGCACGTGCGTTGGTGAATGCCCCCTCAGTCGTGTTCGCTGATGAGCCTACGGGGAATCTGGATAGTAAAAATGCTCTTGGGGTGTATGAGCTCTTTAGAGAGTTCTCGCATCAGGGGACGGGGTTTGTGGTCGCGTCACACGACAAAAAGATCGCCGATTATGCAGATATTATCATCGAAATGGAGGATGGACTTGTTAAACAAATTCATCAATGACGAGCTCCCTTTAGCCTTTATTTGGCTGACTCTTGGGCTTTTCGCGGGACTTGTCTATGCGCTCGAGATGCTGGGGCTGGATGGGACGATGACACTGCTCTCTCCTGAGCGTGCACGCTCGCTCCATATTTCGCAGATGCTGTACGGCTTTTTCCCGCTGATGCTCTCGTTGCTCCCCTTTGCCCTTTTCCAAAAAGAGGGTGTACTGTCTGAAACGGCGATAGTTCATTTGCGCCGCTATTTCGTAATTTGGAACCTCTTTTTACTCTTTATGTCTATGGCATTGCTATTCGGAAATATTCGGGGATTACCGTTCTACGATTTTCCCTATCAGCTCAATTTCCTCCTTGCTTTTAGCGGTCTGTTTTATCTCCTAGCCCTGCTCGATGCACTGCGTCGTTATGAAAAGCGTCCTCTGTGGGTCAATGTATCGCTCGCCGCCGTCATTACCGCACCTATCGCTTTGGTAGTGCTAATGAACCCGCAGTACGGTCAGGTGGAGCAAACGCTTGTCGGACCGCACGGGGATAATACATTGGGGATGAGTTTTACCCTCATCCCGATCTACTATCTCCTTATTAAACTGGTAGCCACACAGGAGTTCAAACCCCGCTGGCACTGGTTGTGGATTGTCCCGTTAGTGGGGTATGTGCTATCCCTCATCATCCGTAACTTTTTTCACACTCTGAGCTACAACGAAGAGTGGTTTTTTCAGTATCTCACTCTCCTTTATCTCCCGCTGTTATGGGTATGGCTCCGTGATGCGGGGGTAAATTTTAATACCAACCCTTATTTGATCCTCTCCATTTGGGCATTTGTGTTTGTGGATGTAGAGGGGAATTTTCTCTTTATCCCCGAAATACGTGCATTGATTCACCGCAATGATTTGGTGGTGGGGCACGCGCATATCGCAATGGGGCTTGGGGTAGCGTTTATGGCACTCGCCATTTTGCACCATCTTTTGCCGAACCTTTTCCGACGGGTCTATGCAGTGCTCTGGACAGCGCTGATGGCGCTGATGGCGCTCGTTCTTACGATAGCGGGGATACTGGAAGCCAGCGGAGATAGTACAGCAGTAGAACCCTATTTGGGGGTCCGTGCACTTATCGGTGCATTGCTTGTGTGGATCATCGTGTGGATTACCTATGAGAGGCTTAAGCTCAAACTGGATTCGCCGCTAAAACTCTATCACTTGAGCGGATTTTTGAGCGATGCGGGGGGTGGGGTGATCCTCATCCTTTCTGGAGCGGCATTGTTTCCATTGTTGGGATTTCATTTTAGCGGAACCTATGAGTACGTCGTTTTTGCCTTTATGATCGGGACGGGGTTGGCGCATTGGTATGGACTTCAGTATGACCCGCACCGATTCGGCGAATTTAGTGCATCGGTACGTGCCATTTGCGCATCCGTATTTGTGGCTCTCTATATGGCAGGGATACTCGATGGGATTGCTCTTTTGGTAGCTCTTTATGACGCTGGTTTTGCATTGGTCTATTGGTTGTTTTTACGAGGCAGAGCGTGAATCTACTCGTACTTGTCCTTAGCTCACAGCTTTTATACTATCTTCTTATTGCCCAAACAGGGGTGGTCGGGGCGTTTGATTCCCATATCCATGATCTCTACACCCTCCCTATCGGCGGGATAATCGGAAGTTTGCTTAGTGCTCTTTGGCGTCACCTTGATCTCAAAATGGAGCTTATGTTTTTATTTGGAGTTCAGATTGTTATCTCGTGGTTTTATCCCAACTATTCGCTTGGGGTGTTACTGACACTAGGGTTTGTTGTGGGGTATACCACTCCGATTCTGATTTATATTTTCAGCTCTCAGGGCAAAGCCCAGCTCGCGCTCGGGTTGGCAATATCCTATGCGATCGGTACGGCACTTTATACCTATCCGTTTGAAGAGCGGAGGGTCATTGCGTTAGTTTTACCGCTAATATCTATTATTGCACTCTATTTCTTTGATCTTAAACGTCTTATTGTGATCAAATATAAAAAGTTTCCGTGGCGCATCGTGGCGATTATGATGCTTTGGATTTTTGCCGATTCGGCGCTCTTTGAGACATTGAGCCGATCCGGCGGTATGGATATTTGGAGTGAGTATACGTGGGTGATTATTGTATCTCACCTAATTGGTGTGTACGGAGCGTATCATTTCGGAGATGAACTAATCAAACAGATCCCGCTCGTTTTAGGGCTGTTTGTTGTGAGTTATCTCTTTTATTGGTTGGAAATCCCCTTGGCGCTTGCCATTGTCTATCCCGTTGTCATTTCGTATTATAATGTTCTTTTATTTCACAAACTAATGCAGTTACGAAATGTCAGAGTGATTGCGTTGAGTATGGTCGGTGTCGGCTGGATTGCCACCTCTGCGGCTAATGCAATCGCAATAGAGCATCAGCTTTGGATTGCGGCGGCCGTTTTGGGGGTATTTTCCCTCGTAGTTCCATTTTATTTTAGGAGGATTTCATGATTAAGTTAAGTGTAACGGCATTGTTATTGGCCGCTTCGGTATATGCGGGTAATTTGGGCTTTGAGTCTGGGAGTATTAAAGCGCATACGGAAGTATTCGGGGATACTACGATTGACCCGATGACTAAAAAAGCGACGTCGCGTTTGAGTATGGATGCTTCTCCTACGACATTAAAAGGCTCCATTGAGATCTCGATGAATGATCTTTTCAGCGATAACAAAAAACGTGATGAGCATATGCAAGAAGCGTTAGAATCTTCGACTTTCCCCAAAGCGGTTTTTGATGTCAAAGAGGTTGTATCCAAAGGGGGAGACACCTATGTATTAAAAGGGGTGATGAGCCTTCACGGTGTCAGTAAAGCGATGAACTTCGAGGGGACGATTACCGAAGAGGGGAATAAGGTGCGCATTAAAGCTCAAAGCAGTATGAAAATGACCGATTTCGGGATCAAACCGATCAAAATGATGTTTTTGACGGTACGCGATCAGGTTGATTTGAGTGTCGATGTGGGGTTGAAACGATAAATTTCCCCTATTCTGAGCGTTCGAGAGTGAAACGAGTGGGTTGATGTGCTAACTAAGTGCTCAAACCACTCTATCGGCTCATCCACGGGTTCATCGGAGAGTTTAAAGGTTCCGTAGTGGATCGGGATAAGGGTTTTTGCCCCTAAATCGTGTGCGGCTCGGAGCGCTTCGGGTGGGCTGATATGCACCTTCTTCATGATTGCTTCGGGACGATATGCCCCGATGGGTAAAAACGCTTCATCGATCTCAAATCGCTCGTGTATCTCTTTGAAATGCTCTCCGTAGGCAGTGTCACCGCTATGGTAGATCGAATGATCTGCATTTTGTATTACATACCCTCCCCACAATGCTTTGTTCATATCCAGATAGGTACGGTTGCTCCAATGCAGGCTTGGAACCAACGTGATAAATAACCCGCCCACCATCACCGACTCCCACCACTCCAGTTCAAAGCATCGTTCACGATCAATTTTGCCTTTGAGATAACGCCAAAATCCATTCGGTGCGACGATAATCGTTTTGGGATTTTGTTTGAGGAGATAGAGGAGCGAGGCTTTGTCGTAATGGTCATAATGGGCATGAGTGATGAGGATCACATCGGCGAAGAGTTTCTCTTTGGGGATCGGCAGGGGGGAATATCGGCGATAAAGAGGCAGATTTCCGAGTACCGGATCGATGGCAACGGTAGTTTCTGCGAGCTTTAGCCAGAGGGTTGCGTGACCCAACCACAGGGCATACTCGTCCGAGGGGAGATTCTCTTGAGCGATGATAGGGAGTTTAGAGGGTTTTGTTTTTTGCTTGTGAGAGAGAGTTTGGAATATTGCCATTTCAGTATCGATACTAACGATATTTTGGGGGAGGTATAGCGATGCGGCATTATGCTCTCTAATTTTTTAGTTTATTGTACCTTTTAGAGGATTAAAAGAGGGATGCCCTTTTTTTAGGCATAAAAAAGAGATTTTTTTTATTAGAGGTAGCCCTATTTTCTCTCTATCTGCTATACAATCTTTTAAATTGAAAATAGAGGAAAGTATGGAAAATCACCATAGAGAAGCAGTGGATCGCTATGTTACTTTTATGAATATTGATTGTTATAAACATGCAACCGAAGTGATAGATGCAATTATCGAAGTGACTCAAGATGAGCGCTATAATAATCGTTTTTGGGAAGCATTCAAAGCAAAAATACCTCAAACGTACTTTGATAAAAATTCGGATGAAAAGGTACTGTACCATGTGTGTGCTTCCGTATTCTATATAGAAGAGTTATTTGAAGAGAGCAACCATACAGCAGGGCTTGCATTGATGAAGAATTGCGAGTATCAGTGCTGTTAAGCAATGCTTTAGGGGATTAAAAGGGGGATGCGACTACTATTGCGATACTAAAGTTGGAGTAATTGATGGAGCAGTTTGCTTTTATTATCGCCTTATTGGCTATCGGTATCCTCCTGCAGAAAGCCGATGCTCCGATCGATTTTGCGAAGAGTCTCAACTTTTTTGTCATCTACGTCTCTCTCCCCGCCACCGTATTGCTCCAAGTGCCGAAGATCCATTTCGACGCGTCCGCTTTAGGGGTCATTCTCATCCCGTGGCTGCTCCTTCCGATAGTGGTGGCTCTTGTCTTCGCTATGACCCGTAACCATCCCCCTCACGTCCGTGCCGCACTGTTGCTTGTTATGCCGCTGGGCAATACCTCATTTGTCGGGATACCGATTATCCATACTCTTTTGGGCGAGGAAGCGATAGGGTATGTTTTGATGTACGATCAATTCGGGACGTTTTTGATCCTCTCGCTTTACGGTGCGGCGGTGATTGCACGCTATGAGAGCGGAGTATTTCATAAACGGCTGATTATGAAAAAACTTCTCCTTTTTCCTCCGTTTATTTTCTTGATTTTTGCTCTGTTGTTCGGAGAAACACCGAGCAATGTACAGCCGTATATTCAAACCCTTGCATCGACGCTTGTTCCGCTGGCACTTATCTCGGTGGGGTATTCGATGAAATTCGGCGGTGAGGTCGATTATAGCTTGTTCACCCAATCGCTTATTTTAAAACTCATCATTATGCCGCTGATTGCGTTTGGGATGCTCATTGCGATGGGAACCGAACCGCTTGCACTTAAAACAGCGGTTTTAGAGTCGGGGATGCCCTCTATGATTACCGCCGGAGCATTGGCGATAGCGGCAGGGTTTGCCCCAGCGCTGAGTGCCGCATTGGTGGGATATGGACTTATTATCTCGTTGGTGACATTACCGTTAGTAGCGTTTCTGATGGAGAAGTTTCTTTAGCCCCCCTGTTGATGAGAGCCGTCACAATAAGGTTTTCGTCCTGATCGCCCGCATCGACAGAGCCATTTATCGGTTTCAACGTCGACGGAAAATTTTATCGGTGCTTTACCGGTACCCTCATGGTTTCCGTCACAAAACGGAAAAGTTTTCGATTGTCCGCAGGTGCAATACCAATACTCTTTGTTTGCATCCAATGATGCTTTGAACGGTGCATTTTGAAAATGGGTTTCCATGTCATACTCCTCAAACGATATGAAAAAATAATATCACGGGTACGATTGAATAGGATAAAAGTTTAGGATTAATATAAAGGGAGAAAGCTATTCTCCCAGATGTATTAAAGAAGTTATTTATGATTTGAACTGTTGCAGTTTTAGATTTAGACCGTCTGTTAGTTTATATAAATGCTCTGCTGCGCTTGCAATCTCTTCTACGCTTCGTGCATTATCGGAAGTTAATCCATTGATTCTTGACACAGATGTAACAATTTTGGAAGCATCTTCTGCAATTTTCGATGAATTTTCTGCATTTAATGAGACACTCTGTGTCGATTCTTTCATCGAGGATACGGTTTCTTCAACGACATTTTCCACACTTTCAGAAACTTCGACAAGCCGTTCGATATTTTTGGCATTAATCCCCATTTGATCTGAGGAATCGATAATGGATTGGACGATGACATTAATCGTTGCATTGATTTCTGTGAGGCTTTTTTGAGTTCTTTCTGCAAGTTTTCGGACTTCATCGGCTACCACTGCAAATCCTCTTCCATGGTCTCCTGCACGTGCAGCTTCAATAGCGGCATTGAGTGCTAAAAGATTTGTTTGATCGGCAATGTCACTGATGACAACGAGAATTTGTTTGACCTGAGCCGCTTCCGAACTCATGTGCTCTAATTTACTGGCCAAGCTAGATTCCAACTCACTTGCATCACAGACATCATTTTTTAATTGTTTCATATCTATAAGCACGTTATGAAGTTTTTCACTTGAGGCTTCAATGCTCTGTCTTGTTTGAATGGAAAGGGTAACACTTGATTCAATAAAAGCTTTTATTTCGTGAATCTCACTAATAGTATCTTGAACAATTTCCATGCTTATTTCAGCATTTTGACCAATTTGCATACTGGTACTATGGAGTTCACTGGAAACGGAGGCATTTTCATTTGCGGCAGTTTTAGCTTCTTGAATCGTATGCTCTAATGTTTCTAATAGTGTGTTGAAGCTATCGATGATTGCTTTTATTTCATCGTTTCGATCATACGACAAGCGGATTTTTAAATCTTTTGTATCCACAAAATTTTTGATTTTTGTTTGCAAAAGATGGATGGATCCTGTAATCTCTTTTGTAACAACAAGATTGATAATAAAGACGAGTAATACCGCGAATATAAAACAAAAAATAAGGAGTGTATTGACAGCGCTTAAAGATTTTTCACTGAGCGCTACCGCACTTGTTGTGATCTCTTCTAGTTTCTGTTGTAACTCTCCACTGATGGTTACTAGCTTACTTAAATCAATATTATTTCGATTTTCAACATCAGCCATCATGATTTGCTTTGATTTGATAGCAAACTCTTCTTTGTATTGTTGAATAAGGTCAATGATTTTTGAGCATTTATCTTTATTTTCTTGCAAAGAGAGTTTGTCTTTTAGCTCGGTAACACTTTTTAGGTTTTTATCAAGATTCGTATTTACTTTTAGCAAAGTCTCTTCGGATGGATTTTTTAAAAATTGATATACCGTTATTCGTGTATTTAAAAATTCACTGACGGCATCTTTGGACTCGATTGAGCGTTGCATTGCCGCTTCAGCAACTGAGTGTTTATTTGAGTAAACAATATACGTTACGATAAATACCAGTAAAAGAGCAATTGGAACGAGATAGAGTTTTGCTTTAATGGTCATATTTTTCAAAGTCTTTTCCTAAGTTGATGAGATAGTAATAGTTACTATGATAACTATTATGAAATTGTATATTTAAATAACTTAATTTTATATTCTTGCAATTTGTTTTTGTAGAAATTGAAAAGGATGGGGGGCGGTTATACGGATAAAAGTAAAAAGAGGTATTTTTACTTTTTTAGATTGTTGTAAATCGATTCAAGAAAATTTGAGTACTCTTTTTTTTGCGCTTGAGTTACCCCAAGCAGAGCTTTTTCCATTATATTATTTCCCATTTGAACAAGGGTATCTATTAGCTTCTCCCCTTCAGGTGTTATTTTTATGAGATAGGCTCTTCGATCATTATCTTTTGGGAAACGTTTCACAAGACCCTTTAACTCGAGTTTATCGAGCATTAGTGTTAGATTGGACTGTTCAAAATAGGTATCTTGTGCCAGTTCTTTTTGGGTTAGGGCATCTTGTTCTGAAAGTCTGATTAGAATAACACGATGCGCATAGGAGAGACCATAAGGCTTTAATTCTTTTTCAAACTCTTTTTTGAGGATATTTCTCGCTTTTGCGATTTGAAATAGTATTGATTTGTCCGATTCGAATCCCATAAAACACCTTAAGCTGTTGAATACACAATGATTTTGATATAGATATTATACCGTGTTATATTTGATTGATAAAATGGGGATAAATTTTTGAAGGAAGTTTATGTTGTGATGGCGGGCCACCAAGGATTTGAACCTTGGGAGGTGTTACCCTCGCCGGTTTTCAAGACCGGTGCAATCGACCACTCTGCCAGTGACCCGTAGTAAAATTGAAGCTATTTTTTTCTCGCTGGAGGCGGCACCCGGATTCGAACCGGGGATCAAAGCTTTGCAGGCTCATGCCTTACCGCTTGGCTATGCCGCCACCTAGGTGGTGCCCGGAGCCGGACTTGAACCGGCACAGTGTTACCACCGAGGGATTTTAAGTCCCTTGCGTCTACCGATTTCGCCATCCGGGCATCTGAGTAGAAAAAAATATCTCAGTTCAAACATCAAACTCAATGTTTCAACTGAGATTCTGGAGCGGGAAACGAGGTTCGAACTCGCGACCCCAACCTTGGCAAGGTTGTGCTCTACCACTGAGCTATTCCCGCATTGTTTTTGTGGACTGGAAGTATAGCAAAAAAATAATGGCGTGTAAAGAGTTTTTAGAGAAAATTTCCGTATAATCACGATAATAATGACGATGTTTCTTCTATGTAATAAGGAAAAACAGATAATAAAGGACATTTTATGCGCAGTGATACCATTAAACGGGGATTCGACAAAACCCCACACCGCAGTTTGCTCCGTGCAACTGGACTTAAAGATGACGATTTTAACAAACCGTTTATCGGGGTAGCAAACTCCCATATCGACATCATTCCGGGGCACTTTTTTCTCCAAGAGTACGGTCGTATCGTCAAAGAGGCGATCCGTGAAGCGGGAGGCGTTCCGTTCGAGTTTAACACCATCGGTGTCGATGATGGTATCGCGATGGGGCATGATGGGATGCTTTACTCTCTCCCTAGCCGTGAGTTGATCGCCGATTGTATCGAGACGGTGATGAATGCCCATAAACTTGACGGGCTTATCTGTATCCCTAACTGTGACAAGATCGTTCCGGGGATGCTTATGGGAGCACTTCGTGTCAACGTCCCGACGATTTTTGTTTCCGGCGGACCGATGAAAGCAGGGCATAAAAAAGACGGTACGCCGATCGATTTGGCGACGGCGTTTGAAGCGGTCGGGAAACATGCGGATGGGAAAATGAGCGATGAAGAACTCTATGAAATCGAGTGTGAGGCGTGTCCGAGCGGCGGGTCATGTTCAGGGATGTTTACGGCAAACTCGATGAATACTCTCTGTGAAGCGATGGGGGTTGCATTGCCGGGGAACGGTACGGTTTTGGCGATGACACCGGAGCGTATCGAGATGGTTAAAACGGCGGCACGCCGTATCGTCGAGATGGTCAAAGATGAAAATTCCCAAAAATGGAATATGCAAAATATTTTGAACGAAAAAGCGATCCATAATGCATTCGTCGTCGATATGGCGATGGGGGGATCATCCAATACCGTATTGCACATGTTGAGCATCGCCAAAGAGGCGGGGGTTGATTTCGATATTACCCAAATCAATAAAATTTCTGAGAACGTCGCACACATCGCGAAAATCTCTCCATCCCTCTCAACCGTCCATATGGATGATATCAACCGCGCGGGTGGGGTCAATGCCGTTATGAAAGAGGTTTCTCGACGCGGCGGAATCCTCCATACCGATGCGATGACGGTGACGGGTGAAACACTCGGTGAGCGGATCAAAGATGCGGTGATCAAAGATCCGAACATCATCCACACCAATGAAAATGCCTACTCTCCGGTGGGTGGACTCTCTATCCTTTTCGGTAATCTCGCGGAAGAGGGTGCGGTTGTCAAAACGGCGGGTATCACTCCGAATATGCGTAAGTTCAAAGGGAGCGCGGTTTGTTTTAACTCTCAACAAGAGGCGATAGCGGGGATCGTAGGGCATAAAGTCAAAGCGGGCGATGTGGTCGTTATCCGCTACGAGGGACCTAAGGGTGGTCCGGGGATGCAAGAGATGCTCGCCCCTACGGCACTGATTATGGGGATGGGTCTGGGTGAGAGCGTAGCGCTCATCACGGATGGACGCTTCAGTGGTGCGACACGCGGTGCCTCTATCGGTCACGTCAGTCCTGAAGCGGCTGAGGGGGGATTAATCGCCCTTATCGAAGACGGTGATGAGATCGAGCTCGATGTCGATACCCATCTATTGCAACTCAATGTGAGTTATGAAGTGCTAGAGCAACGCCGTCTTCACTGGAAACCGATCAAAAAAGAGATTCCGTCCAAATGGCTCAAACGCTACAGCCTCCTCGTCTCCAACGCCTCTAACGGTGCGGCGCTTAAAACCGAGTTATAACCTTTTATTTACCGGAGGGTTGAAACTCCGGTACAATTTTTTGTAACGCTTCAATAGCGTTATCGCTTCCCACTAGCTTTTCAATATCCTCTTTTAATGTTTCAATCGGATACGGCGTCGAGCGGGCGATCATAATCGATTCATACGACGTTTTTTGCTCGCTATCATCGATCAAAAGCTCTTCGTAGAGTTTTTCACCCGGACGCAAGCCGGTATAGACGATTTCGATCGGTTGGGTAGCATAGAGGCGGATCATCGTGTGTGCCAAATCGGCGATTTTGACACTCTCTCCCATATCGAGGATAAAGAGCTCTCCACCGCGCGCGATGGCTGAGGCTTGAAGTACCAGCTGGCACGCTTCACTGATGAGCATAAAATAGCGGGTAATATCGGGGTGGGTTAGGGTGATCGGTCCGCCCGCTTCGATTTGGGATTTGAATTTTGGGATGACACTCCCGCTGGATCCGAGGACATTTCCGAAACGGACGGCTACGATCTCACTGTTTTTCGGATCGACGTTTTGGGCATAAAGCTCTACGATTCGCTTGGTCGTCCCCATAACATTCGTCGGACGAACCGCTTTGTCGGTGGAGATAATGACGATTTTAGGGACGTTATGCTCGATGGCACTGTCGATGACGTTACGGCTCCCGACGACGTTGTTCATGATTGCCGTTTGGATGTTTGCCTCACAAAGGGGGACGTGCTTGTATGCGGCGGCATGGATGACAATATCGACAGAACCGTTTTGGATGATAGAATCCAATCTTTGTTTGTCGATAATGTTACAAAGATAGAGTTCCGCAGAAGGGATTTGTTCTCCGATTTGGTAGAGATTGAACTCGCTATGATCGATCAAAAGAAGCTTTGCCGCACCGAATTGGTGGCACTGCACTGCGATTTCGCTTCCGATACTCCCCCCCGCTCCGGTGATGAGGACGTTTTTCCCCCGTATAAAGTCTTCAACGGTTTGGGTATCAAGGTCTTTGGGGTGACGTGCCAGTAGCTCTTCTACCGATAAGGAGGTTATGGATTCTTTTCCATCGGAGAGGAGAGTTGAGCGTTTTATGTCGCTGATCCCTGCATTTGAGAGTATTTGATACGCTTTTTGGAGATAGTCGCTCGGGAGGGAACCGTCTATAATAGCGGCGGAAGCCTGTTTGGATTCGATCAAAAAAGGGATGTCAGAAGTGCCGGCTATTTTGATATTCTGAACGGTGGAACCGATCAGATTGTAATTTTTTTCTTGGATCGCGATGATCCCTATCGGATAATAGTCATTTGAAAGCTCACTGTCCACCATGCTTTTGATCAGATTGGCGGTGTTTGCCGAGATCCCTACGATGAGAGTCGGTTTATGTGCCTCGATCTTGGAAGATTCGATCAAAAGACGTTTGGAAAAGCGCAAAGCCCCTACTAATAGGAATGATAAAACCAAATCTGTACCGATAACACTGCGAGGCATCGGGGAAAATAACGGCGTATTAATGCTGTAGAGGATAAAAAAGGCTAAAAACGATACTGCAAGTGCATAAAAAAGGTTTTTAGCATCATGGAGACCGAAAAAACGCCATGTCATACGGTAGATCCCAAACAGATAGAAGCTTCCCCATTTGAGCACTACAAGAGTTGCGAAGACGATATAAAATTTGGACATAAAATGAGGAGGGATGTTAAAATCAAACCGGAGGGCATACGCGAAAAAGAGCGATACAAAAAAGAGGATAAAATCGGCACTTAGAAAAAAGAGGAACCTCGTCGTAAAATTAGGGGTGAGTAAGCTCTGTTTTGTCTTTTTTTCTGCCAATTCCATCGGTTAAATCTTCAATTTGTAAATTTTTGTCATCGGGCTTAGGATAACGGGTTGAAAAAGGTTTCTATCATATTGCTCAAATACAAACATTTGGATATAGGTTGAGTTAAAAAAGTAGTCATCAACAACTAAGAATTGACCGTAACTCGGCATAAAAATAACATTAAACCCTTCGGATGCAAAGGTTTGCCGAGTGATTTGAAGTTTTTGTTTTTGATCGTATCCGACTTGATAAAACGCTTTAATAGGGGCCGTTTGTGTCCCAAGCTTGAGTGAATTGGTCTCTTTGAGTATCGATACACCTTGCCCTAATTCTACAGTTTTTCCCGTATCTTGAAAGTTTTGAGTCGTGTAAAAGAAAGGTTGAGGTGATGTTTTACCGGTTTTGAGATCCAGATTGCTAAAGAGCGATACGGTCGGGAAAATTTCCATCATTCGTAGCGGTAAATAGAGATAGACGTCTCGTGTTTTGAGAGGTGTTTTGTACTCCGGCAAGGCTATTGCATTGAGAAAATCATTCGGGTCTTTGAACCCCTCTTCGGCCATAATATGTTCAAAAACACTTCCATAGACCGTATGTTTATCGGTAAAGTTTTTTTCCAAATATTCGGTATTGAGACGCATCATATGGGCGACTGATAGCGGGTCTTGTCCCGTTAAAACAAAGGAAACGGGATAATTTTGTCCGCCGGAGTGTTGCGCTCCGTCGGCCCATGTTTTCATGTCGGCATAATAGCGGATAGGGAAACCGTAATCCCACCATCCTATCAGATAGTCTTCACCGGAAGTGATTTTACCCAATTCATTCAGAGCAAGAGCTTCATCGCTGGTAAGGACGGTTGGCGTCAGATAGGCTTTTGCATGGGTATAGTTAGGGTAGAGAACGGCAAGTGTCAATACCGCGATACTCGAATACCGGAGCAATGGTTTGCGGATAAATTGGCTGACATAAAGAATCAAAAATGCGATACCGATCGCCATAGGAGGGACGGAGTAAATGGTAAAACGCAGACCCGCAGACATCGCGATAAATCCCAATCCGACGAGGGGAAGGGTGATGAGAAGCGGTCGATAGGCAAAGATCGCCATAATATACCCGATTACCGCCAGGACAAACGCGATAGGATGACCGCTGATCCGTTCGGCAAATACACTAAAGGGGATATGTCCTGCTTCACGAACCGTGGAAACAACATCGTAAAAGATGAGGGAAGTAGAGACCGCTCCCTCATTGCCGCGAAAGAAATACCCTTGGATAAAATGGAGGATCGGATCAACACCGCCGGTGTAAAAATAGACGGCAACAACGGCACCGAAAATGCCTCCGAAAATTTTGATCGGGAGATCCTGTTTGAAATGAAAGAGTGCAAACACGATGAGAGCCAGTGCAATTTTAGCGATAAACGGTATTGCTAAAATTCCGATGAGGATGAAGAGGGCGATTTTATAAAGATAAACATTTTTACGGTCAAATATAAGCGTATATCCGATAATCATTCCGAATAAAGCGGTATCAAGGGCATACGCTTGAGGATACCACCATTGATACAGTGCGATTGAGACCGAGATAGGGATCAAGTATCGGTTGCGCTGATGGGTGAGTGCGAGGATGAGGGAATACATCTCCAAAACCGGAAAAACGACATTGAGCATATCGGTATCCAAATATCCCATCATGGTGCGGTTGTAGTAACTGTGGGCAACCGATGCAATGAGGGCGGCAATGAAACCCATGGTTGTTTGGTTGAGGGCGCGACCGATAAGTACCATCGGAATAACAATCAAGGAGCCTAAAAAAGCGGGCATCATAAGAATCAGGGTTTCAAAGCTGATCGGGATGATTTGAGAAAGTGTTGCGATCAGGTGCGAGGGTGCTTCATTGATCGGTGACTGATCGTTTGCATCATGATGACTAGAGAGGATGTCGCGCGCCCCTTCGGCAAAATAGTAGCCGTCATTGTTGTTGATCATCAACTCGTTATTCCAGCGATACTGCGGCGTATTTTTAAACGCATCAACCCAAATAAAACGGACGGAGACGGAGAAAAGGTATGCGATAACGATGAAGATAAAGAGGGTACGTAACGAGGTGTTGTCTTCGTGTAGTTTTAGCATGTGCATTTATGCTCCGTTTTTTAGTAAGGGTATTTTAGCCAAATGGGGGCGCATTATCAATGAATCAAGCTCTTCAGAAGAGAAACAATTGTTGCTACCTCTTCATCGCGCAGAGAAGAGCCGCTCGGAAGGCAGATCCCTCTTTGGAATAAGGTATCGCTAAAGCCGCTTAGGAGGCTCGGCGCACCCTGAAACAGAGGTTGTGCGTGCATCGGTTTCCACAAAGGGCGAGATTCGATATTATCCTCTTCGAGTGAGAGACGGACATGTTCGGGTGAGACGTGTTCGGGTAATATCAGCGTGGTAAGCCATCGGTTGCCGAGTGAGTTCTCGATCTCAGGCATAAAAGAGATTCCCTCGATCTCTGATAGGGCGTTGTAATAGAGATTGAATATCTCTCTTCGGCGTTTAATACGTTCGTCCAAAACCTCCATTTGTCCCCGACCGATCCCTGCAATGATATTCGACATTCGGTAGTTATAACCGTATTCGGTGTGTTCGTAGTGCGGCGCATGGTCTCGCGCTTGAGTACTGAGGTGGCGTGCGTGGGAAATGAGTGTTTCATCATCACTGACGAGCATTCCGCCGCCGCTGGTGGTGATGATTTTATTGCCGTTGAAACTGTAAATCCCCATTTTCCCGAAGGTTCCGCTCTGTTTCCCCGCATAGGTCGCCCCCAAACTCTCCGCCGCATCTTCGATGAGGTGAACCCCATAATGATCACAGATAGCAGCAAGTCGTTTGATGTCGGCGCATTGTCCGTAGAGGTGGGTCACGATGAGCGCTTTGGGCTGTTTTTTCCCCGTAGCGGCGCGATGGGAAAGCTCCTCTTCGAGGAGGTTCGGATCGAGATTCCAGCTCGCCGTATCCGAATCGATGAAAAACGGCGTGCAGCGCTCATACAGGATCGGGGCAACCGAGCCGATAAAGGTGAAGGTACTTGCCATCACTTCATCGCCGTCTTTGATCCCTAATACCCGAAGAGCCAGATGAATCGCCGCCGTTCCGCTGGTTACGGCCAGAGCGTATTTTGCCCCCGTATACGCTTTGATCTGTGCTTCGAACGCATCGACGTTGTGCCCGAGCGGAGCGATGTAGTTGCTCTCAAACGCTTCTTGGATATAGGTAAGCTCGTTTCCTCCCATATGCGGGGGGGATAAAAAAATACGGTTGTTCATAGACTATCCTTTGGTGTTGGATTTCCGAGAAATTTCTCCATCGTAACAGTGCCTTCTTGGGAGATCCCCTCTTTGATGAGCACTTTTTTGACGGTCAGGAAAATGATCTTAAGATCATTCCAAAACGAGAGACTATCCACATACTCAACATCGTAACGAAACTTATCTTCCCAACTGATGGCGTTTCGTCCGTTGACCTGTGCCCAGCCGGTGATACCGGGGAGAACGTCGTGGCGTCTTTTTTGTTCGTGATTATACAGCGGAAGGTATTCGATCAGCAACGGGCGCGGACCGATAAAACTCATTTCCCCTTTTAGGACGTTCATGAGCTGCGGAAGCTCATCGAGACTTAGGCTTCGGATAAGCTTACCTGCGCCCTTGAGCCGTAACTCATCGCTTAGAAGCTCGCCGTTGCTGTCACGTTCATCACTCATCGTACGGAATTTATAAATGGTAAAAATGTTCTCTTTATATCCCGGTCTTTTTTGGGTAAAAACGAGAGGGCGACCCATAGTGAGATAGACGCTAAGTCCTACGGCGATGAATACGGGAGCGAAGAGGATGAGGAGCAAGAGGGCTCCGAGCCGATCCAAGAGGGGCTTAAAAAAGGTTTTATACATGGGATGAATCCGTGTTGAAGAGGGTTTCCAGCTCACGGTGGAGCGCATCCCAATAATAATGTTGGTCATATCTCTCTAGGATGCTTTGTCGTGCATTTTGTTTTAACGTTGCGTAGAGATTTGGATGATCGAGGAGTTTTTGTACCGTTTCGATCAGGTTCAGCGTATTTTTCGGCTCAATCAACAGACCGTTTTCTCCGCTCTTGATTACCTCGTTGCATCCGTTGATGTCGGTGGCTATCATCACAAGTCCACAGCTTCCCCCTTCGATAAGGACGTTGGGTAGCCCTTCGCGATACGAGGGGAGAACCAACAGATCGGAGATACAAAAATAGGGACGAATATCGTGTTGGAAAGGGACGACACGGATACGGGGATGGTTTTGAATTAGCTCATACGTCTCGGCTGAGATGGGGTCTAAATGGTGCTCATAATCTCCTACCATCAAAAGGGTAAGTTTTGAATAGGTTGAAGAGAGAGAATCAAAGGCACTGACCAGTTCGTTTACCCCTTTATCACCGACAATACGACCCGTAAAGAGGAGGACGAAAGCATCCTCCGTGATAGTGAGATTGTGGCGTAAAGCAGATTTTTCCTCGGTGCTCATGGTGTCTTTGAAATAGTCGGTATCGACTCCGTTGACCGAGCCGTGTCCGATCACATTCACCGCTTTGGAAGTCAATTCTCTAGCGATGATTTTTGGTAGGTTGAGACTGTTGGCATAAAGATGATTGGCAAAACAATAGGTAATTTTCTCGATCGTTTTGAGAAGAAACCGCCGTTTTCCGCTTGAGCCGAAGTAAGCGAGCCCGACAATGAGATGGAGTCTGTGCGGAACACGAGCCAGCCATGCCGCTATCATACCGAGCAATCCCGCCTTAGGGGTAATGGAGTAAACCATATCGGGTCGGCGATGCCGAAAATGGCGCCAAAGCTCAAAGAGAATTTTCAAATCTTTGAGGGGATTGATTTGGCGGGTAAAATCGACAAGGGTGACCGTCACATTCTCATGCGCTTTGATTTTTTCGATACTGTTACTGTATGAAGTGATGAGTTCAATATCGTAATAGTCGCTCAGATAGCGGGGTTGTCCTTTGAACCATGTCTCTATCGAGAGAGGGACGGTGAGTACAATCGAAATTTTCTTTTTCATCCGTTCTTTTTGAGCCGTTCTAGGAGGTAATTTTCGACATCGATAAAGCCGTTATGCTCAAGGAGTTCGACCATGATCGCATTATTAGCGGTAGAGATTTTGAGCTCTTCGCGCGAAAGGTTTTGTGTTTGTAGATCGATACCATGATTTTTCAAAAAATCGAGGATGTTTCGGATCGATGTCCCTTTAGCGCTACCTATATTAATAAGTGGGATTCCTGAGGTTGTGAGGAGCTTATTATAGACCTCTACAACGGTGTCAATGTGGATAAAATCACGTATAGCATTGCCGTTGTTGATGATAACCAAAGGTTTCTCTTCTGTGTAGGCAGTGAGTATTTTGCTGATAATAGAGAAGGTGTCATTGCCTCCGAACATGTTAAAAATCCGAGCAATGCTGTAATCGATTTGACGATTTTTGGCGTATTGTTCGATCAATTTTTCATTGCTCACTTTGAGTGCTGCATGGAGATTGAGAGGGGTGACTTCATCTTGTTCGTCACAAAAAATATTATTGCCATACACCGAACTGCTACTGGTATAGATGATTTTTGCAATCGGTGTTTCGTTGAAATACTCCAATACTTTGGCTGTGATGTGGATCGAATTTTCGATATACTGGCTGATATGGCTGGCTTCTCCAAGCTGTGTCGCGGTTTGAAAATTGTTAAAAATAAGGTTAATGGTTTGATGTTTGTAAGGTTCTAACAACTCTATCGTATCGGATAAATTTCGTGATGAGAGGGCTACGGAGTTTGGAAGCACCGAGAGAAGCGCTTGGGTCAGATTGCTGTTTTTACCGATGATGAGGGTAGTCAATGAGAACTCCATCCGTTAGCAAGTTTACGTCGCAACAGTTTAGCGCTATTTAGGATATTTGCCAAGCAAAAATGACCAAAGGAGATGCGCGTTTCGAGGAACAGGAGCGAGAGCATATAAAAGATTTTGCGGTAGCTTTTATCGGAGTGTCGGTTGGAGATGGACGCGGAATGGACACGGTAGTAGATGAGTGCTTCCTCAACGGAGGCGGCTGTCATTCCATCTTGCAAATTGAGGATATGAAACATCCAGTCTTCGATAGCGACAAGGCGACTATCTTCGATGAAGCGGCTAGTGAGGGGTTGTCGTAGCATCAGAGTATTGATATTGATAAAATTGCCGTAAATAATTGCATTTTTCGGTGACATCAATCGCAAGAGGAGGATGAGAAACCGCTGTTTTCGGCTAGGAGAAATTTCCCCGTGTTCGTCAATGATTTCGGCGGGTGAGTAGAGCATATCGATGTCTGGGTTATCCATCAAGAAATCGAGTTGGGTTTGCAGTTTATGAGGTTTCCATACATCATCGGCATCCACAAAGGCGATAAATTCCCCCTTGGCATTTTCAATACCGATATTGCGAGGTCTTGCGGGACCGCCGAAGTTGGTTTCGGATAGTATCAGGTTCACTCGGGAATCATCGGCGCCATAGCGTCGGACAATGTCACATCCTCCATCGGTCGATGCATCATCCACGATAATGACTTCGGTGTTACGATAGGTTTGTGCCAAAACGCTCTCAAGGGTCTGGGCAATAAAACGCTCACCGTTGTAGAGTGGGATGATGATCGAAATCAAAGGATTTTTCATGATTGAGCGGCTCGTGTGAGTAAGGTGGTAAGCCAGTGATCAATATGATATTGCTGCAAACGGGGGTCTTGTGCCAGAGGTGCGGCAAAAAAATCGGGAGAAAGTTCAATAGAGCTACGGTTGAGAACCGCTATTCTGTGGGGATCAAAAAAAGGTTCTTTTTGGATCGTTGTGTTGGTGGTTAAGAGTTTGAGATTGGAACCGAGAACTTCCAATGTTCGGATCGTAAGACCGTTTTGATGGGTCATCTCTACGTCCAAAACAGCTTTTGTTTTGGCATAAATATCATGAATCACAGAGGAATCGACGGTAAATGTTTTGAGGTAATGTAGATCATTTAGGGTGATTTTGCTCCGTAAAAGGGCTCTGAAAAGGGAAAATTTTGTAATGTAAATATGGTGATAAAACTTCAAACCATACCGTTTTGCTTCTGTATCGATCTGTTTTACGACGGCGAGGCGGTCGCTATGATACGCACCGAAAAAAGCGATGTCATACTCTTTGGGTTGTGGTGATTCGGCAATTTGTTTATACGCATCGGTATAAAATAGGGGAAGATAATCGAGCTGAAAACTTTGTGCATCAATCGGATCAAACGTGAGTGTATGATCAAAGTAGGGAAGGATAGGGAGGTAGTCGTTGTGTTTTTGTGAGTCCCATTGATAGAGGGTAAAGTTCGCTTGGGGGAGACGACGTCGTAACTCTTCCATAAATGGAGGGGTGATAATCTCTCCGCGTATCAGTAAAACATGATCGTAGTATCTGGTGCCGATAGAGTCTAAAAGACGATGGAGATAGCGATCTTGAACGAAGGTACGAAATTTCCCTTTGATTACCTTTGCCGCTCGCTGGAAAAAGGTGTTAATCATCTCCGGATAATAATCGACCTCTCCGCCCCATTGCTCCAGTTTACGGACGATATTGGTGTGATAATCGTAATATTTCGGTCCGATAAAGAGGATTTTCTTCCCCGATAGATCGATCATTTATAAAGACCTTTTTCCCTCATCTCTTCGATGCTTTTGTCGTATTTGTCTTCTACAACTTCTTGTTGTTCAACCCACGCGGTAAATCGACGAATACCCTCCTCAAAGTTGATAGAGGGTTTAAATCCGAGCTGTTTGGTAATCACGCTCAAATCGGCGTAGTTGTGGCGGATGTCTCCGAGACGGTAGTTTCCGCTAACGTGTATTTGCGAGTCACTTCGGTAGGCATTTTTGAGAGTTTGCGCTACCGTGAGGACATCCGTCGCGACGCCTGAACCGACGTTAAAAACCTGATAATTCGCCTCTTCTTTTTCAATCCCCAAGATAGTGGCTTCTACAACATCGTCAATATAGACAAAATCTCGGCTCTCTTTGCCGTCTTCGAAAATGGTGATGTCATTTCCGTTTTTGATACGGGTGGAGAAGATTGAGAGGATCCCCGTGTAAGGGTTGGAGAGCGATTGCCCCGCCCCGTAGACGTTTTGGTATCGGAAGGCGACGGCGGGGATGTTCAGCGATTTGCCCATTACCATAAACATCTGTTCTTGAACCTGTTTGGTGATACCGTAGATGGAGGTGGGATGGATTTTGCTCTCTTCATCGGTGCTCATGAGCTCTGTATTTTTAGCGCAAAGGGGACATTTTACATTGAAATCCCCCGATTTCATATCACAATCTTGCCGTTCGCTCGGATAGACGATGCCGTGATCGGGACAGCTATGTTTCCCCTCTCCGTAGATGGCACGGGAGGAAGCAACGATCATTTTTTCGACCGTATGGGTTTCGTTTGCCAAAATATCGAGGAAAATAGAAGTCCCTTTGATATTGACGTCGGTGTATTTCTCGATTTCATACATCGATTGTCCCGTCCCCGTCTCTGCGGCGAGATGGACAACGATATGAGCCCCCTCGAGAGCGCTCTTCCAATCATCATAGTTTAGAACGCTCCCTTTGATGAAGCGGACTTTATCGCAGATAGCGCGGTAGAGGATGGAGTTTTCTCCCTTATCGCCGTGAATCTGGGGGGACAAGTTATCCAAAACGGTAACTCGATACCCTTTTTCGATGAGGCGAAGGGCGAGGTTGGAACCGATAAATCCGGCACCGCCGGTGATTAAAACTGTTTTATTCATGCGTACTTTCTTGGTCTATGGTTGTCCATTGTTGTGTGAGCGAATTATACCTTTTTATTACCCGTGCGGGAGAACCGACGGCAATAGAGTAATCAGGAATATCCTGAGTAACGACCGAATTGGCGCCGATAACGCAATGTTTCCCGATGGAAGCACCGATAATCGAGACGTTTTCGCCGATCCAACTGTTATCCCCGATTTCGACACGCGCTTTAAAAAGAATCGGCTGATTCTTGATCGCTATGGTTGTATCTTCGTATCCATGCAGGTTATCAGAGATATACACTTTATCGGCGATGAGGACGTTATTTCCGATGATCACTTCTCGCAGTGCAACGATATGGGCAAATCTGCCGATAGTCGTCCCCGCCCCTATGTCGAGCTGCGGGAGCGTATCGTTTTGACGCAGTGCCAAGAGCCACGCTTGGGTATTAATCGAGACATTGTCTCCCAGCGAAATAAAGCGCTCTCCCTCGATAATATCGGGAGAAATGATCGCTACATTTTTACCGAATCGCTTGAACGTATGGGAAAAAAAGAGGGCAAAACAACGGCGCCCTAGAGCGTTTAGTGCTCGCCGATAAAAGCTAAAAGGTATCATTGGTTCTTTTCCTCTACAGCATCTAAAAAAGCTTTCGGGTTAGCGAACAAAGGGGAAAGCTTTTGTAGTTTCGTTTCATCAAACTCCCACCAGCGAGAGATCAATAGGCGTTCAATCGTCTCCTCATCAAACCGTTTTTTGATTTCGCGTGCGGGGACACCGCCGACAACGCTGTAGGCTTCGACATCACGGGTGATGAGCGCACCCGCGCCGATCACCGCACCCACTCCGATGGTTACACCCGCTTTGATCATAGCCCCTTGACCGATCCAAACATCGGCATGAATGGTAGTTTTTGGAGTGTTTTCGATAGAGGATGCCGATGTGGCAAAGAAGTGAGGAAGCGGTTGGCTGGCGTCATAAAATACGGGAGAACTGCTCACTCCATCAATCGGATGCGATGCCAAGCCGATATGGACGTTGGCGGCGATGGAGCAAAACGGGCCGATGTGCGCGTTATTGATTACCGAGCGGCTTTGTACATACGTGTATTTTCCTAACACGCTGCGGAGTATTATCGCATCGGGAAATAAAACGGTGTGTAACCCCAAGGTGGATGAGTGGTCTGCAACGGCTCCTGCATAAATGGTACTTGTAGGAAATCGTCTGCGTAATTGCCATTGTCGCACTGATTTTTTTATCGCTGAGATCATCACGCTTGCCCCTCTTTTTGTAAGAGTTCATACACATAATCAACATTTCGCTGCATATTGTTCCCATCCAGAGGACCGATATAGCGTTCCATAACGGAGCGATCCAAGAAAGCATTATAACGTGTATGTTCCGATTGGAAATCATGTAGTGCTTGAAGTAAATCATCGACGTTTCGAGCAGTGACAAGCTCACACTCTCCATTGAACGGAGGATCCATTACCTCGGTATCTTTTTTATAATAGATAGCAGGGATACCCAGACAAGAAGCCTCGAAAAGGGTTTGCGAATAAATACTGATGTAGAGGTCGGTTTTATCCAGAACACTTTTCATCGGAGCTGTACTGATGAGTTCAACGTTTAGATTCGGGAAAAAAGCGGAGACAAAATCGGCATATTGTTTGAGGTAGCCGTTCGGGCGTACTTTGATGATAATCTCCATCGGAAAATCTTGCTCAATCATGGTTTGCAGAGCGCTCAAGACGTCGTACATAAACTCAAATTCGACCGCGACGTAGGAGTTCAGATCGATCGGATTAAATCCCGACGTACCGATGGTGATGGTCGGACGGGTGCGATTGATCACTCTGGGTGCATCGAGCGGTGGATAGTTGTCCATCCGAGGGTCTCCCAAACATACGATATTCTCTATGTTGCGAAAATAGTGTTCTTTGATACTTGTAGAATAGGCGTTGATCGTGGTAGCGTATTTGGCTTCGTCCATAAATTCTTTGGTCAGCATACCGTTGATGATCAGATAGCTTGGAACTCCTCTGGCTTTGCAGACGCAATCGACCAATGTTGCGGTTAGCCCCATATTGGCGATTAGGATCTCGAGCCGGATAGGATGGTTGTCGAGATAACGGATAACGCTGTGAAGCGTACGAAGAACAGGTACGATACGGGGTGTGATCCGCGCTTCGATAATCGTATAGAGTTCATCGCTTATATCTTCGCCGTTGGTGAGGATGAGAGACGCGTGGCGATGTTCTTTGAGGGCTCTGAGCAGTGTTGATGCAATAGGCTCAAAGGTATTTAACGAACCGCTGATGGGAATAAGGCGCTCAAAGCGGTGATCGAGCAGTTTTGAGCCGCGGGTAAAATTGACCAAAATAACACGCAATAAGGGGTCTTTTTTGAGGATCTCGATGAGCTTTCGCGTCGGATGATACTCTTGGATGAAAAGAGCTTGTTGAGGTTTGGAACGGGGGATAAGTGCATCTATAAAAGGGACGATGTAACCGTAGAATGCCGTAACGATTTCCCGAACACGAACCAGAAAACCGCGTAAACCGCTTGAGCGGATTTTGTCATCCAGCCACTGCGCTATCGGGAAATAAAAGATGGGAGCGGAGGTTGATTTGGATACAGAATGCGTCTCGATTTTGTATCGATCCAAAACCGTTTTGATCCGCGTATCGTCGCTTCCCAAATACAACGTATCAAAAGAGAGGTGTTTTAAAGATTCCAGACATAGGGCAAGACGCGAGAGCGTTACCAGTTCGTTCCATATATCGAGCCGTAATGAGAATCCGAACGGAATCTCTTTGTAGGTAAAAATATCTTTTTTATTTGCGTCATAATGCCAGTTTTTCAAAAACTCAGTCACCAAAAAATTATTTTCTTGCATGATCGAGGGGTCGATGAGATGATCGATATAGTACACCTCTCCCCCCATTGCGGCTATTTTATGTTTGAGTCCAAAATCATAGGTAAGGACCAAATCGGCGGAAGCGTCATAGCGTGCAGCATCCCACCATTCGAGTGAATCGAGAATAAAAATGTTGCGGTAGTGCGATTTGCGTGGAGCTATTGAAGCAACGGTGTTAGGCATCGACAGAAGTATCCTTCGTTTTTTTGAAAAACAATCGTTTGATTTCACCTCGGGATGTTGCAAAAATCTGAGGAAAAATGATTGTTCCGATTATAGTCAAACCCGCATAAAAAACGGCACAAACGGCTAGGTTGATCCACGGTGTTTGTATTGATGAGGTGACAAAAATACTTACAAATGCGGCGAGTATAAAAAAGAGCAAAGCATAGATCTGATGGAAGAGAAACGGAGCTATTTTGATTTTTAAAAATACCGTATTGAAATAGAGCTGTATACTTACCCCGATGAGCTGAGTAATGAGCATTTTATAGGCGAGACCGAGGGAACCAAGGTTTAAAACGTAGAGAAAAATAAACGTAAAAATAACTCCAATCAATGAGGTAAAGAGTCCTATATTGCGATATTGCGACGTATTACCGTTGGCAAAAAAGAGCGATCCGCTGAGTTGACCGTACGTTTGATGGATCGGGTAGAGGGCAATGACGCTGAGCGCGGGTGCGGCGAGGGCAAATTTTTCACCGCTAAAGAGGTGAATGAGGTGATCCGCTTCGAGGGCAACAAATACGGCAAAAAATGCGGCAACCGAGTAGAGCATCGGAATATAGCGTTTGAAATGGAGTCGAATTTTTTCCATATCCCCCTGAGTAAAAGAGCGGGCAAACTCGCGGGTGATGATCGGGGTCATCGAGCTTGTAAACAAAAACGAGACGGCGGCAACGGAATACGCCAAGGTGTAAAATCCTGTTTGTTCGGCTCCTCCGGTGCTCTGGAGCAGCCAAATATCAAACATTCCGATCCCTACTCCGACAAGGGAAAATAAGAGGATCGGATGGCTGTAATGGGCGAACTCTTTGATGTTTTGGACGATATGAATTCTCTGTCGCCATAAGTTGGAGCTAAAGACATTTCGTCGTACAAAAAGGAGGGACGCGAGGGCGATAAAGAGCACTGAGACGATGTAGTTAAACTGAAAATAGGCGGTGAGATCGAAAGTGAGATAGTAGAGAAAATAAAGCAATAATCCCAAAGAGATAAATTTGTGGATACTTTTGAGGATTTCGACCGATACGGTTAGGGCATAGGCATCGGAAATTTTAATAAAAATCTGGTTGAGCCACGTCAGAAATCCCAGTCCCATTCCGATAACAATATACTCTTTCGGTATATTCGGAAACAGCGTTTGAGTGAGCGCAGTAGTGTACAAGAGATAGATGAAAAGAGAGATAGCGATTAAAACCACCCCCATATACAGAGCATAAAAAGAGATCAACTCTTTGCGCTGAGGATGGGATGAGAGCTTGGTGAAAAATGCCATCGAGGTTCCGGCATCCGCCAAGCCGAAAAGTTGTGAAAATAACTGTTGGAGATAACTAAATTGCCCATACGCTACGGGTCCTAGCGCTTTGGGAACAAGTGCAAGAAAGAGGATATTGATCGCGCCGTTGATAAGGTTGGAGAGAAGCTTGATGAGGTAGCGTTTTTTAAGACTCTCTTCCGCTGACATTTTACTTTTCCGTCGTTTTTTTGACAACGCGTGCGGGGGAACCTACCGCAACCGAAAAAGGGGGAATATCGCACGTGACAATGCTTCCCGCTCCGATAACACTGTTTTCACCGACGGTGACACCGGGAAGGATGATTGCATTGGCACCGATCCAAGAGCCTTTTTTCAAAGTGATCGATTCTGAGGGGTAGTGACCCTGAGCAATGATTGGAAGATTCGGATCATCAAACCGATGGTTATGGACATACATGTGAACCCCTGAACCGATCATGACGTTCTCTTCGATGGTGATCGAGCCGCTTTCCCCTTCTCTTGGATCAGCAAAAAGCATCGTTCCGGGGCGGATAATGACGTTGTTTCCGATAGAGATCTTACTGCAGCAAATAGCGTATGCTCCGGGGCGAAACTCCGCATTTTTTCCAAAATAGCTAAATTTTTGTTGGCACAGAGTCACCATCGAAAATTTGAAATAAAGCTTCCAATGGGTAAACGGACAATCCGGACCGATGCGGTCACTGTTTTTGTCAAATCGGTATTTGGAAACGATCTCTTGTATCATATACTAAACCCATCATCGACGATAATATTTTGACCGTTGACATATCGGCTCATGTCACTTAGCAGATAGATGAGGGTTCCCTGTAAATCGCTTTTATCGAGCATCCCTTTGTTAAGGCACTGTTTTTTATAGCTCTCTAGAAAAGGCTCCGGTTGGTGATCAAAAATCCCGCCGGGGCTGATGGCATTGACCCGTATGTTCATCCCTTTGAAATATTTGGCCATGTATTGCGTCAGCATAAGGAGTGCCGATTTGATCGCCGCATACTCAACCGGCATACTCATCGGGGTATTGTCGTAGACTTCAAATTTCGGGGCAATGACACCGTAAATAGAGGAGATGTTGATGATGTTTCCAAAGCCTTGTTTTTGGAAATAGAGGGCGAACTGTTGACTCGCTAAAAAATAGCCGCCGAGATTGAGGTTGAGATTTTCGCAAAAATCGGCGTATTCAACCTCAAAAAAGTGTTTCCCGTAGTTTTTATTGCGCGGATAGGCGTTGTTAACCAATGCATCGATTTTGCCGTATGTGTTGTGTAGATACTCTATTGCGGTATTGAGAGACTCTTTGGAGGTGATGTCTACTTTCATAAAATCGATAGCATTGGTTTGTAATTCTTGTGATAGCTGCTCTTTTACACTGTTACCGATTTGTTCATTAATATCGGCGATGATCGCGATACCGTTATTGGCGACGACGGCTTTCACAAACTCTTTTCCGATCAGTCCCGCTCCACCGGTAATGACGACTACATGGTCTTTAATCATTCTGTTTCCTCATCAAAAATTCGACAAATTCAAAATCGAGTTCCGTATCGATGTCGATCGAGCGCTCTTCCGGCATAACATAGAGTCCTGTTTTTTCCAGAAACAGAGAATTTTCATTCAAAATTATATCCCGCTTCCAAATGTAAATTGATGCGTTCATATCATAGCTTTTGGGGGCGTCTTGTCGGCGTACGACACCCTCGGAGAGCTTTTTCGATAACGCTACCTTTCCTGAAGCATCTACCTCGACGAGATTAAAATAGGGACTTCGACGAGAGGGCATTGCGGTGATGAGATTATCGTTGTCATCTCGTAGAAATTGTCCGTAGGAATCAACGATGTCTTGAACACTGCGAAGGGGTGCGGTGGCATCCAGATCGATCAAGGTATCAAACGTGCAGCCGTAATACTCTTCAGAGCGTTTGAACGCATCGCGGATGACGTCGAGCTTTCCGGCAGTATCGGATGCCATCTCCTCTGAGCGTTTGAAAAAGACTTCGGCACCGTACTCCTGTGCGCTCTGTGCTATCGCATCCGAATCGGTACTGATAACGATGTGTTCAAACAGCCCTGACTGCTTCGCCTGCTCGATGGTGTAGGCGATGAGCGGTTTGCCGCCCAGGAGTTTGATGTTTTTGTTTTTAACCCCTTTTGATCCGCCGCGTGCGCATATCGTACATAAAATTTTAGCCATGAGCATGTTCCTGAATCTCGGTGATGGTTTTCATGACGCTCAGCCCTTCGCTCAGTGTGCATAGATCGGTTTTGTCGCCTAGTGCAGAGCGGTGCATTTGGATAAAGAGCTCGTTGCGTTCAAAGGGCTCTAGTGTTATCGTTTCGATTTCTCCATCACGGGTTCCGATTTTTAAGGTGTTTGCAATCAAATCGGCGATTAGAGTTTGGGTATTGGTAAGGATAACGATCTCGCGAAGGGGAATTTTGCTGATGTAATCTAAAGAGATATTCATGTGTGTTTTAGCGGGAGTTTGCGCCGTTATAACGGTTATATCATCCGAATCGATCTCTAAATCGGACATTTTGCTTTGATACGCACTGAGGAGAGTGAGAGGACCAAAGAGCCATTGGGCATAATCGATTTCGTGGCTCAGATCGAGCAACACACCGCCCCCTTGTTCTTTGGATGCGCTGTAGAGGGTACGATAATCTCTCTGAGGTCTCCATGAGGGGAGGTAGGAGCCTGATTTGATGGATACGGCGATTGGGGTTTCGGTGCCCAAGCGGGATTTGATCCGCTCAAAAATCGGGTGAAAACGCAACACATAACCGACATAAATAGCGTTACTGAGGAGTTCGGTGTTGTGGTATGTATCAAAAAGG
>NZ_DASUIQ010000007.1:0-3806 GCF_036279695.1 Sulfuricurvum sp. | reverse complement strand
GATTTTTCGGACATACCCCTCGGCTCCCGCTTCGATCAATACATCGCCGACCTGCGCATAGGGATAGGTTCCGTCATTTCGGATCGATTTCGTCAGTCGAACCCGCTCGCCGACTCGATAGAGAGACAAAATCTCATCTTTGGTCGACATCTTATAGAGATTGGTACGGCGTGATGCCTCATCAATGGGCATATTCTCTTCAGAAACTGATGGTGTGGTTTGTGGTACAGGCATGGACTCCATTGCTCACCTCCTCAATAGTGCTACAGCTGCTTGAGGTAGAACAGGTTCCGCAAGCGCTCGGTTTATCGAACATTTCCCACACATCGGCGGCTGAGGGGCTATAGCCGTTCTCAAAATTTTTGTAGACGGTGAGCAGGGCAAAACGGTAATATTCGAGCAATTTCGTATCGCTCCCCATGTCATGCCCTTTGGCTTTTTCGACCAACTCACCGAATTTTTTCATGATATGGAACCGCTTGACCTGAACTAAGCGCTCATCATAAGCAAGATCAAAAAACTCGAAAAAATCTTCGGTATCAGTAATTTTTTGAAATTCGTCTAACGTTCCCATCTCCATCTCCTTTTATAAACCCATCTCACTTTTGAGTTGAGTTGCCCACGATTTAACCCGCTCTTCCGTCAAATCTTCTTGATTAACATCGTCGATACCCAAACCGCAAAATTTTCCCTCACGCTCTGCCAATGAATACTCATACTCATAACCGCTCGTCGAAGTAAATCCGTATGCTTCCGCTCCTAGAGCGATGAAAAGATCGTGCATTTTCCCCAATGCGCTCAAAAAGTGTTCGCCGTGAGTTTTTTGATCGCCCGCTCCGAAGAACGCTACTTTTTTTCCGCTCAAATCAGGACGTTCGTTGTCCAATTCATACAACGGGTCGACCCAGTCACGCTGAGGGTCCCCTTGACCCCATGTGGATGAACCGATCAAAAGGACATCGAAATCCTCGAATTGATCGATCCCGTCAAAATCTTCTTCCATATCGATGAGTTCTGAACCTTTGAACTCATCCGCCAATAGTTCTGCCGCCCCCCGTGTGACACCGCTGCTGCTACCGAAAAAAATTCCCACTTTTGCCATTGTTACTCTCCTTTAATGCATGGTTTGTATTGTTCATAAATCTCTATCGCGTTTGAAAGCGTTTTATCTCCGTCTTCGAAAAGTGCATCCAATGTTCGATAGCTGAATCGGTGCGCATCTTTGAAATATTTGTTGACGATACAGATACGATCGGCAATCACTGCACAGCGACCGAACCCTTCGTGGCTCATCTCCATAATGACGTTACAGACGACCCCTGTTTTGCGTTCAAACGATAGCGCTACCGCTTTGTAGATCATTTTGATGTCATTGATCATCATCTCATCGATGTCGGCGATCAAAGGGACGAGTTTCAACTCCTCTTTGGTTTTGACATACTTTTTGATGAGGAGTTCTTCATCACCGATTTTCGCCCAGTTTCCGAACTGATCGAGCGCACGTATCTGACGTACAATCTCCATCCCAAACTCACTAAGTTGTTTTTCCGCTTCCATTTATTCTCCCTCTGCCCATCGATCTTGTCGTATATCATGCGGTGTTTCCATGTGCATGATGTTTTTAACCCACGGCGGAGGGTTGCCGTTGATCATCGTGACCAACGTTTTCAAAATATCCTCGATCGGTGTCGGTTCGTTCACTTTCATCGGATGGATTCCGCCGCGGATCACTTTTGCCGCCGCCGTTCCGCCGATGCTTTCGCAATACATGATATTGACACCCTTCAGAGCACGAACACGAAAATCGGTTTTGTCGTCATCTTCGAGTTCGGAGGTATCGGTTCGAATCACTTCGGATACTTCATAACCATCCGGTGAGACGTTGTAGACCACAAACTCTTTTGCTCCGCCGAAGTGGGCATTGACCTCTTCCATATCTTTGGTTGCAAACGCAACTCTCAAAGCGCTATTCATTGTCCCATTCCCCTCTACTGTGATTTTGGTGTTCATGTTTAACCTTTCTCAATTCGTTAGCTATTTCAAACAAAAAGTACGTGCTACCCTCATACAGTTGATCGTTTTTGAGCTGGTTTCCTAACTCTTCGTAATTTGGAAATCCTCGGATAACGAGCGCCGTATTCTCAATAGTATGCAAGATTCGTTCTGCATGGAAATTACTGATCACCATATCCGCATCAGGGAAAAATCGACGTGCATCTTCCAAATCCCCGACAAATACATTCTCCGCTTCGATGGTGTGCAAAACATCGCTAAACGTCGTAGATACCGCCGCGATGACGGTTCCGCCGACACTTTGTAGCAGTGAACACATACCCACCAACATATCAGGTTCACCCGTAATGACAAAATGGGAACTTCCGATGAGAAAATGAGAATCGAGCATCGCATCTTGCAACCTGGCACGCCACCGCTTTATCATCGGTTTTGGCTCTTGTTGTCGTATTTTCATAAGCTCTGCTACAAAATTGTCGCACCCGCCCAACCCCATCAGATGATCAAAATGGAGATGTGTGATAGCGGGGTTCTTTTTTTGGAGCGCCAATGCCGCTTTTTTCATCGAGGCACCGATAGAGACGACCACCGACGACGTTCCTAAATCTTTGATCTGCTCGACCGTTATCCCGCCGTTGGCGAGTTTCCCCTGCCCCGCTTCCCAGTAGCCGTCCAGCGAGGTGGATAGATCGGGGAGCGCGTAGGTCTCAAACCCGAAATCCTCACAAAACGCTTTGATCTTCTCCACCTCGATCGGCTGCATACTCAGATGCGGAAGAAATACAAGTTTGTTGGATTTGATCTGGGATGATGCTTCTGTGAGCTGTTCGATCATCGCCGTAACCGTAAGCGCCCATCCGCTCTCCATCCCCCCCTCGTAGTCGGGGGTATTGACGAACACATAGGGTATTTCGATATGGGTTCCCACCCCCCGAACGTCATCCCCTTTGGTCTCTGTCAGCCCCGTCGTATGCAGACCGATCATGGAGGGTTTGAGATTTTTCTCTTTGTTTTGGATGTTCTCTATCGCCATGAGTATCGAGTAGTCTCCCCCATCGAGGACGGCGGTGATGTCACTCACGGAGGTGTTGTTGATCGCGATAGGTTCGTTGAAATGGCGGGTAAAAAAGACCTTGGTGTACGAGGCACACCCTTGCGCGGAGTGCATCAGAGGCATACAATCTTTTACCCCTAAAAATGCGAGGGTAGCACCCATCGGCTGGGAGTGTTTGATGGGGTTTACTTGAAGCGGTTTGTGTTCATGACGGGAAAGGGAGAATTTCATGACAACTCCTTAGATAGAAGGTGTTGTGCAAGAAGCGTGCGAGCAGAGGTGTTTTGTCTCATTTTTTACCAATTACGGTATCATTAATCAAAAAAAAGAAGATGTAATGATCAAACATACCTGTAAAACACTGCTATTTGGTACACTATTAGCAAGCACAATGGCATTCGCCGAATCGACCCCAGTAGGGGTGTGGCTCACTATCGATGATACGACCCATCAGCCAAAATCCCTCATTCAGATCACCCGAAGCAATGACGGCACACTCAGCGGAAAAGTACTGCGCGGTATGCCCATCGATCATCCTGAACGTATTTGCAGCAAATGTACCGATGATCGCAAAGATCAGAAAATCAAAGGGATGAGCATCATTCGCAATATGAAAAAAGACGGCGATGAATGGGACGGGGGCAAAATTCTTGATCCCGATAACGGTAAAGAGTACAGCTGTAAAATGCGCCTCGAAGAAAACGGTGCGAAACTCGTCGTGCGAGGGTATATCGGGTTC
>NZ_DASUIQ010000006.1:0-25201 GCF_036279695.1 Sulfuricurvum sp. | reverse complement strand
ACCGACCATCCCGTAACTTGAATGTTATCTTTGATCGCGATCGGAATCCCCTCACCGACGTTGAGAACATCGATATAGGCATTGAGCTCACTATTGGCGGCAATCTTGGCTTTCAATTCCTCTTTAAGTGAGCTGAGTTCTTCTTTTGAGAGCTTTAACGCCTCTTTGAGTGTGATCATACACTTTCCTTTCTACGTTTTGCATTTTTCACCATCATAATCCCCAGAGCTATTACGATGAAAATAACCCCGACCGTTTCGGCGACGAAGCTCAAAGGGACGGGTTGTGTGACATCGATCATTAAGCGACTACCTGCGCACAACGCGGACACAACGACTGTTCGTCTTCACTGTGGTATTTCCAACAACGAGGACATTTCGCTTTGGATGCGAGGGCAATATTAAATCGATCTCCCTCGATTTCGAAGCTTCCCAAAATGTCTTTGAGTTCACACGCACACCATTTGGAAATGACCAGATACTCTTCAATATCCGCTTTTTTCATCGATTTTGCAACCGTTGATGTGGTAGAGATAACGAGTTCAAGCGTATTTTTAATCACTTTCTCTTTTTTCAATCCGTCCACGATCTCATTGAATTTTTCACGGATCACTTTCATCGTTGCGTCATCCCAATTGCTCTCAACACTCTCGATGGAAGCATAGGTCACATCGAAGATATCGTTAGCCTCTCCCTTTAAAATTACAGGGGCATTTTCGAAAATCTCATCGGCGGTATAGGTCAAGATCGGAGCGATCAACCCAAGCATCGATTTGGCGATGATCGCCATTGCACTTTGCGTCGAACGACGTTCTGCAGAATTAGCGCCGTCACAATACATACGGTCTTTGGTAATATCGATATAAACTCCGCTAAGTTCATTAACGATGAAATAGTTCAGTCCGCTCATCCCGTGAACGAAGTTGTACTCTCCGAACAAACGATGAGTTTCATCAAATACCTCTTTGGCTTTGGATACGATCCATTTATCGATTTCGCCCATTTCACTGTAGGGAACGATAGCGTCCAATCCATCGAGATTCGCGAGCATAATACGGAACGTATTACGCAATTTTCGGTATTGATCCGCCGTTTGTTTGAGGATATTGCCGGAGATTTTCAAATCTCCCTGATAGTCGCTCATCGCTACCCACAGACGCAAAATCTCGGAACCGTACTCTTTGAGAACTGTTTCAGGAGCAACGACGTTCCCCTTGGATTTCGACATCTTCTCGCCCTTCTCATCGACGGTGAAACCGTGAGTAAGAAGCGCTTTGTACGGAGCGATATGTTCCACTGCCGTGCTCAAAAAGAGGGAAGATTGGAACCATCCGCGATGCTGGTCTGACCCTTCGATGTACAAATCAGCCGGAAATTCTCCCGCATCGTAGTTACGCGATTTTAAAACCGCATTCCACGTCGAACCGCTATCGAACCAAACGTCGAGAATATCGGAGACTTTTTCGAGCTCATCCGCTTTGTACGGGCATCCCGGATAGAGAAGTTCTTGGATACTCATCGAGTACCACGCATCGGTGCTGTGCATCTCGAAAATCATCGCAATAAAGTTGAGTACTTTCTCATCGAGGATGACTTCCCCCGTCGCTTTGACACGGAAAAATGCGATAGGGACTCCCCAATCACGCTGACGAGAGATACACCAATCGGGACGGTTTTCAACCATCGAGCCTAGACGGTTACGTCCACTCTCAGGATAAAACGCTGTTTTTGCCACTTCAGCCTGTGCGATTTCACGAAGGGTCTTTGTTTCACCCTCAGGGGTTCCGTCCACGCTGATAAACCACTGCTTCGTCGCACGATAGATCAACGGCGTATGGCTTCTCCAGCAATGCGGATAGGAGTGGCGAAATTTAGACACTTTAAGCGCTTTGTCACCCAAAAGGGCGATTATCGGCTCGTTCGCTTTAAAAATGTGGGTTCCGACGAACTCTTCGGCATTCGGAAGAAGTTTTTCACGAACGATCGTTTGATCGTAGCACCCTGTCTCATCGACCGGCATTACCACTTCGAGGTTGTAACGAAGACCGATACGGTAGTCATCTTCCCCGTGTCCCGGCGCGGTGTGAACACATCCCGAACCGTTCTCCATCAAAACATGCTCACCCAAGACCAAGTGTGAACCGCGGCCGTTAAGAGGATTGATCGCATAGAGATTTTCGAACTTTTTCGCTTCGATTTTTTGAACGACGGTTCCGCTAAACACACCCTCTTCGATCAATGCGTTGTACCGTTTTTCCGCAACGATATAACCGTCGCTGGTTCGGACATAGATCTCATCAGGGTTGAGAGAGATTCCCGTATTCGCAGGCAATGTCCACGGTGTCGTTGTCCAGATCACGATAGCGGCGTTCCCCTCGATCCCTGCACGTACTTTTGCCTCATCGCTGAGTTCAAATGCGACATAGATCGAGTAGTCCTCTTTGTCTTCGTACTCCACTTCCGCTTCGGCAAGCGCGGTACGCTCCGCCCAACTCCAGTAAACCGGTTTAGAACGCTCGATCAACAACCCTTTTTTTGCCACGGCGCAAAGGGTACGATAGATGTTCGCTTCAAACTTGGAATCCATCGTCAAATACGGGTTATCCCAATCGGCGACAACACCGAGTTTTTTGAATTCTTCGCGCTGAATATCGACAAATTCGCTGGCATGATCGCGGCACATTTGACGCACTTCTGCCGTGCTTAAAGCCTCTTTTTTCTGTTTTCCGCCCAGTTTTTTCTCAACCTGCTGTTCGATCGGCAATCCGTGACAGTCCCAGCCGGGGGTAAATCGAACCGATTTACCGTTGAAATAGTGGTATTTGACAATAATATCTTTGAGCACTTTATTGAGGGCGTGACCGATATGGGTATGACCGTTGGCATACGGAGGTCCGTCATGCAAGGTAAAGCTCTGCGCACCTTTGCGCGCAGCTTTCATTCGTCCGTAAACATCGTTGGCAATCCACGCCGCATAGCGTGTCGGCTCATTTTGAACCAAATTTCCGCGCATCGGAAACTCGGTCTGAGGTAGAAGGAGGGTCTCTTTATAATCCATCTGTTACCTTATATAAAAAGTGGTGCATTATATCTTTTAGGTGATTAAATTTTGCTGTCACTATGCTATACTATCTGAAATTTATACTCGGGAAAACCATGAAACGCGATGTTATTTTCGTAGGGAATCGGCTGATTTTGAATGAAGCGTATGAACGTTATATCCTTCGAAGTATCAAAAACTCTCTCACGTCGATCGACTCAATCAGCTATTTCGAAGAATCGGATAAAGGGGTATTTTTACACTTAGAAACCCTTTTAAAAAGCGAATCCAAACTCATCATCATCACCACCAAAAACACCTTTACGATTGTCGGAAAACTGCTTAGTACCGTTACCGCCGACAATCAGGTTTTAAAAGAGCAGATGTTGATCCCATCGCGCGCCAGTATCGTCGAAAACGGGAGTTATCTCCTGAGTCACAACAGTTCAGAAATCAATGTTATTTTGGCAACCGAGGGCAAAGCGCTTCCTCCGATCCTCATCGATGACGAATCGCGTCTTTCTACCGTTCATCTCTTTAACGAAGAGTTGCTCAGTGCCCAAACGCTCCTTGAACCGCTAGCTCAGAACTTCGATGTCAAACTTGAATTTAGCGAACTTGTCGAGGGGTGGCTCAAAATCCGAATCCATACCCGCAAGCACGGAAATTTGTCCCAATTTATTGCTTCAGCACGCGGATTGATGCACCATAAAGTGATCCCTGCTACAAATGTAGCGGCATTTATCATCGAAAAACTCAATACTCACCGCAAAAAAATCTCGTTTGCCGAAAGCTGCAGCGGCGGATCGCTTGCCCATTTTTTCACCTCCCAAAGCGGCGCATCCGCAGTATATGACGGTTCATTGATTACCTATTCCAATACCCTCAAAGCCAACTGGCTAGCGGTTGACGATACCGCGCTCGAACACCACGGTGCCGTCAGTGCCGAAGTAGTATCGGAGATGTCGGAGGGGGCGATGAATGTGAGTTTTGCCGATTATGCTCTTGCAATCAGCGGTGTCGCCGGACCTACCGGAGGAACAGAGAGCAAACCGGTCGGAACGGTTTATATCAGTGCACGCTCCAAAACGACCGTCCATACCGAGCGTTTTCATTTTGAGGGAGACCGCAACTACATTCAAGAACAAAGTGTTCTCATGGCCGTTAAAATGCTCCTTAATATTGACCGTGATCTGTTTTTTAGTTAATTAATCATTTTTCCTTGACAAAACGACATCTTTCCCCTATAATTTCGCCCTCACAATCGTCCAGTTTGGATGGCTGAAGAGGTCTCGTTAGCTCAGCCGGTAGAGCATCTCACTTTTAATGAGGGGGCCGATGGTTCGAATCCATCACGAGACACCATGGTTGGTTTCAGTGACCCTTTCGTCTAGTGGCCAAGGACACTATCACTTCATGGTAGGAACAGAGGTTCAAATCCTTTAGGGGTCGCCACTTGTTCATTGTTATTTAAACTCATGGGAGTTTAGCTCAGTTGGTAGAGCGCTACCCTTACAAGGTAGATGTCACAGGTTCGAGTCCTGTAATTCCCACCATTATTTTGGCGCTGCAGCGGTAGTTCAGTTGGTTAGAATGCCTGCCTGTCACGCAGGAGGTCGCGGGTTCGAGTCCCGTCCGCTGCGCCATATCCACCCTCTTCTTTTATACCATCCGCTTTTTTAATTTTCTTGAGAATACGCTTTTTGTCCTTGATTAATGCTCACTAATGATTTAAACTCTGATACACTGCTTTGGGAATTTCCGCTTTGCAATGCGCTCACGGATATACTAACCCCCGAATCTAATGTAGGATTCACTTTCCCTTGCCCTGCCACAGGCTTTTGATTCTCTAATAGTGTGGGAGTCTGTGTTTGTTCCTCTTTTTTTACACTGCTAGGATCAGGCTGACCCACTTGCACCGCTTGAGGATAAGGGGATTTAAAAGTATATGAACTAACTTGCATCGTACACCTCCTAATAGAGTAACTATAAACCTCCCTTTAGAAAACTTCGCTTAAAATAGAGAATTACTTCCAAAGGAACTCAAATGACTGTTTTTCTAATTATTCTCGGTGTCATAGCGCTAATCGCTATTTTAATGTACAACTCCCTCATCGGGAAAAAGAATCAGGTTGAGAATATCTTCGCCGGTGTCGATACCGTCCTCAAAAAACGATATGACCTCATCCCTAATCTGGTCGCTTCCGTAGAGCGATATATGGAACATGAAAAATCGACGTTGGAAAAAGTGACCGAATACCGTGCACAGGCTATGAAACCGGGGATCAGCGATGATGCCAAGATTGCCCTTGATGCCAAAATGTCTGCGGCACTCGGGTCTATCACCGTCGCGATGGAAGCCTACCCCGACCTCAAAGCCAACGAAAATGTGATGCACCTCATGCGCTCCCTCAATGAAATCGAGGAACAAATCTCCGCCGCACGCCGTGCTTATAACCAAGCGGTCACCGATCTCAACAACGCTATCGAGATGTTTCCGACCAACCTCGTCGCCGGATGGATGAACCTCAGCCGTCGAGCTGTATTTGAAATCACCGTGACCGAACGTCAAAACGTTGATGTCAACGCCCTTTTTAATCGATGAAATCGACCTCCGAACTCACCGATTTTTACTATAAAGAGCTATACCCCTCTATTAATGAGCTCGAAGAAACCCGAAAGCGAATCGTATCTCAGCTCAAATTTTACGGGGGGATGGGGATAGTCGCTTTTGCGATCGTCGCTCTATGGATGGGGAAAAATTTCGGTCTCTTGCATCCTCTCTCGATAGCGATCATTATAGGGTTTATCGTTATTGCCTCTATCACGTATCGCTCAATGACCAATGGGTACGCCAAAGACTTTAAAGCCAAAATTATTACTCCGATGATCGGAGCCATCGATCCCCATCTCCTCTATAATCCCGATTTCATGGTCTCTCAACATCTCTTTGAGCGGAGCGAACTCTTTAAACACTCCATCGACCGCTATAGCGGAAATGATTACGTCAAAGGCTCCATTGAGGGGGTACCTCTCGAATTCTCCGATGTTCATGCCGAATACCAAACCCGCGATTCCAAAGGGCGTACTCAGTGGCATACCCTCTTTCGAGGGCTCTTTCTCGTCGCCGAGTTCAACAAACACTTCAAAGCCAAAACGGTGATTCTTCCCGACCAAGCCGAAAAGAGTTTCGGCTCCCTCATCGGAGGCTGGCTCCAATCGATCAATTTCACCCGTGAAGGTCTTATCCGCATGGACGACCCCGAATTTGAGAAACATTTTGTCGTCTATGGAAGTGACCAGATCGAAGCGCGCTATATCCTCTCCCACTCGATGATGAAACGGATTTTGGATTTTCAGCGACGTGTTTCACATCCCCTGTTTATCTCATTCGTCCATAACCACATCCATGTCGGGATCGCTACGGGAAAAGATTTGTTTGAACCGGCGGTTTTTACCTCGCTGCTCGATTACAAACAAGCGATGGAGTATGTGAATACCCTCCAAAATACGATCGGATTAGTCGAAGAGTTGAAACTCAATGAGAAGTTGTGGAGTAAAGTGTAAACTACATCATCATTCGAGCCAATTTTATTTTTCTCCATTTTCTATTTGATTTTTAAAGTTCATAAGTTTCATTTTTGTTTCATTGTCATAACAGTAACCCTGTATACTCTGATCACCATTGATTATAAATCTACACGGCATAGAGCCATCAAAGATTTTATATTTGAATTTTGTAATGAAAAAAGCCAAAATCTCCAAAAGCATCCAAGGTACTATAAAAATAAATCCAATGGTATATACATATAAATAACCAAGGAATCCACCATTTACAAAACAACAGCCCATCTTAATAGCTTTAATTTGATTGATTTTTATCACTGTATTCTGAAATACAACTTCATCATTTTTAAAATAAATTGTGTTGTCAAGTTTCTTTTTAAGTCTATAAATACTAATTAACACTATAGGAATCATGATCACAAATAGAATTAACAAAGATGCAAATCTATTATACATATGAGCCGTATTGCTTAAAAAATCTAAATAACTCATATTGTCATTTTTCATCAACATTGTCAGGAGTGCAATTAAATATATATAATAAAATATGACAGCGATACTAGAATTTACATAATATCTTGTATTGTCTATTGTAAATAACACATCTTGCTCTTTGGTTTGATTTGAATTTTCCATCTACGCCACCTCTCTTTCAATATTTAACTTCAGTCATCGCCGTTGTACTTATTTATTATCTTTGAGATAATCCTCTTTTGTCATCACTAAAAAATGCTCTTTTTTATCATGTTTGACACTTTTTGATTTTTTCATGAGTTCTTGTTCTACTTTTTGCTTATCGACTTTGTTTTGCCATTTACACTCGATAAAGCAGATATTTTCATCATCCATTGCCACAATATCAATCTCTTCTTGGTTATTCCACCAACGCCCTAAGCGTTTAGGTACAAAAGATAAGTATTTCAAAGGATCTTGTAAAATCTCCTCTTGAGCATAATCCTCAAAAGCAAAAGAGACGAACCGATCATTAAAATTTAGTTTGATCTCATCGATCACTGTTTGGGTAAGTCCTAGTTCCAAATAACTCATATTTTTATAGACATAATAGAACCAAAAATTTAAAAATTTATCTTTTATCCGATACCGTCCAAACTTGCTTTTAAGTGGATTGGATTCGGTGATTGGCACCTCTTTTTGAACTATATCCAGTTCGATTAATTTAGCGAGGTATCTCGGTAAATGGGATGAGTGCAGTCCAAGATTAGAAGATATATCTCCAACTTTGGTATTTCCTTTGGAGATACTCTCCAATAGTGCAAAATAACTTCCTACATCATTAATCTCTTGTTTGAGTAAAAACATCCCCTCACTGTAGAGATAGGAATTTTTATTGAGGATATATTCTTCGATGTTTTCCAATAAATTCTTACTCGGATCGACCATCTGCAAGTATTTCGGTATAGTGCCGAACGAAGCATACAACTCCATGAGTTCCAGTTTTCCCAGCATCGGAATGAAATCGCTTAAATATCTGAAACGAATCGGTTTGAGGTTGATATTCGTCGTTCTACGTCCATACAAAGGGGCATTGTATGCCAACACTTCTGAGTGCATCATCGAGAGTACCGAACCGCATAAGATGAGATGAATATTAGTTTTGCTCAAATATAAATCCCAAACACGTTGAAGTTTGGAAGAAAAAGCATGATCGAGATGACAAAGATTTTGATACTCATCGATAACAACCACGAGTTTAGAGGAGAATTCTAAATTAGCTAAAAACTCAAATGCCTCTTCAAAGTTTTCAAATTTAATATTTTTTGCATACGATAGATTAGAGAGTTTAATCAATTCTTTGGTGAAGTTTTCCAACTGAAGCGCCAAATTCCCCTCGGTAGCATAGAGGTAGATATGGGGTTTGTTCTCGATGTACTTTGAGATTAACGCGGTTTTTCCTACTCTACGTCTACCGTATATGACGCTAAATGTACTCTTCGGACTTGCATATTCAGATTCTAGAAGACTTAATTCTTCGGTTCGATTAATAAACATTATGTTGTCTTTCATTATGATGTTCATCATAATAATAGGAGATAAATTAAAGGCGACTTAATTTAACTGAATACTTCTCCCCAATGTATTATAAAACACTTCCAAATTTTCCCCTGTCCCCTCAATCTCGAAAATCGCCCCCTTCTCTCCGAACTCTTTGGAGAGGATTCGAATATTCTTTTGAGTGCTTTCATATTCGACCATCGAGACATTAGAGTAGTTGCATTCGATTTTTTGAATAAAGAGTTTTTCATAAGGCAATAACTCCGCTTGCGCATACGCCGCATTCGCCGCTTCGGCATAGGCACGGACTAATCCTCCAGGTCCCAGCTTCGTCCCGCCGAAATAACGCACCGTGATGATCGCGGCATTGATGAGTTCATGCCCTTGCAACACGCTCAACGTCGGTTTTCCCGATGTCCCTTTGGGTTCGCCGTCATCGCTGGAGGACTCAACGATCTGATCAAATTCATTCAAACTGCGCGATGCACTCACCCAATGGACCGCTTTGGGGTGTTCGGCACACAAGCGCACCATTTCAGACTCAAACATCGATATCGGCATAAGGTGGGCGATAAATTTCGATCCCTTAATCTCGATCATATCGGAAAAAATTTGATTGACGGTTTTCATAAATGCGATTATACCATTTGCTATAATGGCACATTTACTTTTGGAGTTCAAATGATCGATTTTTTGATGAGTGGATACGGATTAGGGTCTATGGGTCTGATCGGTGTCATCCTTTTCCTAGTCTATCTCAAACTGATGAAATGGGTTTTTAAAGTTGCCTTTTTCGGTATTCTCATCCTTGGGGCATATTGGTACTTTAAACCGCCGACACTAGGCTGATGACACCCCAATCCTCCCTTCTTCGCTGGTACGAAAAAAACGGTCGTCACGATCTTCCGTGGCGTACGAGCGATGATCCTTATCATATCTATATCAGTGAAATCATGCTCCAACAAACCCAAGTCAAAACGGTCTTGGAACGGTTCTATTTCCCTTTTTTGGAGCGTTTTCCGACACTCTATGATTTAGCCGCATCCGATGTGGATGATGTCTTGAAAATGTGGGAGGGGTTAGGATACTACACGCGTGCCCGAAATCTCCACGCTGCCGCGCGTCAATGCGCTGGAGTGCTGCCGACCAATGCACACGAACTCATAGCCCTCAGCGGTATCGGCCGTTCCACCGCTCACGCGATTGCCGCGTTTGCCTATAGAGAGCCTCTTCCCATCATGGATGCCAATGTGAAACGGATATTGCACCGCTATTTTGCATTGAAAGCGCGTGATGAGAAAAAGCTGTGGGAATACGCTTACACCCTTTTTGATCCGCTCCACCCCTATGAATACAATCAGGCGATGATGGATGTGGGCTCATCCGTCTGTCTGAGTAAAAAGCCCTTATGTGCATCGTGTCCGTTTGAGCCATGGTGTGAGGGGAAAAACACCCCTCTATCCTACCCCGAACCTAAAAGCAAAAAGATCAAACCGATCCGAACCCGCAATATTATCGTATACCAAAGAGAAGATCGTTACGCCCTTATGCAGCGTCAAACACGATTTTTATCAGGTCTGTGGGGGTTTTATGAATGTGAAAAACTGCCTCATCCCCTCACGACACCTTTGGGGCATATTACCCAGAGCTATAGTCATTTCACCCTTGAAGCGTATGTTTATCTAAGTCTACATGAGATGAATGAGGAGGGATTTGAATGGTTCAGCCTCAATGAGATCGCACAGCTCTCACTCAGCCGTGCCGATCACAAAGTGGTTAGTTTGTTATAAATTAAATCTACTTGGATCAAAAAAAGCATCGTCACTGATGTGACCGAATGCCGAGTTGATAGAGACAAACAGATCAGGATATTTCTCTTCCATCTCAAATAGCATCTTTTTCATACTGGCTCTGGCATGAGGCATTTTAACGTCAAAGCGCATGGATGGACACGCTTCATCGCCGATGGTCGGCATCTCGTTTTCCAAAGCACAGGCGGCAAGCTGACGTTCCCGTAGCTGTATCAAAGGGCGTATAACGATTAGACCGTTCCCTGCTCGATACTTAGGCGCTAACGCTCTTAAATGACCGTTATAGATCAGATTCATGAAGAAACTCTCCGCCGCATCATCAAGGTGATGCCCAAGAGCTACTTTGTTGCATCCGAACTCTTTAGCGGCACTGTAGAGTGCTCCCCGACGCATACGGGAGAAAAAACTGCAAAATGACGAATTTTGGCGGATCTTATCGGCGGCGATTTCATAGGTATTGGTCTCATATACACGATGAGGAATTCCGTGCTGCGAACAATGTTCACACAATGCCGATAAATCTTCTCCCATCCCGTACGTCACCGTTACGGCAATAAGCTCGAATTTAAACGGAGCACGTCTTTGTTGTTCCATCAATGCATGGATCATCGTGAGAGAGTCTTTCCCTCCGCTCAAGCCAACGAGGATTTTATCACCCTCTTCTATAAGGGCAAATTCGCCGTTTGTACGACCTATTTTGCTCATAATTTTTTTACTGAGTTTAATCGCCAATACGTTTTACCATCTCTAAAATAAATTTGGCACTGACCTGTGCGGAACTTTTGAGGAACGTATCAAAATCCATACCCGCGTCACCGTCCGCACTGTCACTGATAGAGCGAAGGACAAAAAACGGAACGCCGAAGTTATGGCATACACATGCAACGCTTGCCCCTTCCATCTCCAATGCATCCGCATTAAACGTCTTTTCAATCCACCCTTTGCGCTCCGCACTTGCGACAAACTGATCGCCCGTTGCGATAATCCCCTCATAGAGATCCACACCCATATCGATAGCGATTTCTGATGCCAGAGATCGGAGATCCTCATCCGTTTCAATCATAACCGAGCTCTCAGGGATAAAACCGTCCGGATGGCCGAACGCAGTAATATCGACATCGTGCTGACACAATGCGCTTGCCATGATCAAATCACCGATTTTCAAATCTTTACTGATCCCTCCGGCAACACCGCTAAAGAGAAGTGCTTTCGCGTCGTAACGCTCCAACATCACCGATGCCGTGATCGCTGAAAAGACTTTACCGATTTTGGAATAGGCGATAACAAGTTCATGTCCCGCATACTCTGCACGATAATATACATTGCCCGCGTGCTCTTCGCTGGTATACTCACCCAGAGCCGCTAAAATCGGATCAATCTCTTCGCGCATAGCGCCCATGATAGCTATTTTCATAATTCCCCTTATGTATGTTTGACTAAATATCGACCCAGTTTTTTTAAACGCTGATCGAGTGAGCAGTGTTTGGATTCCGATTCAAAAAGAGGGAGAACACACTCCGTTTTACCCATCGGAGTAATAACCCTGCTTCCGCCCCAAAAACCTAACCCGTCTTCAAACCCGACGCGGTTGACGAAAACGACGTAGTTATGGCTGAGCAGTGCGGTGGACTTGAGCAAAGAATCCCATTGCGCTTCGATGCTGATCCCCTCGTCGCTAAAATCGCGTGCCGGAGAGGCAGCCAACACATAAACGATCTCGGCGTCCGATGCGGCAATTGCTGCGATGCTCTCCGCTCGCCAGAGATCTTCGCAGATTACCATCACGGCATTTCCATGGGGGGTTTGAAACGATGTTATATGTTCACCTGCACAAAAATAACGCCCCTCTTCGAACATCCCATAGGTCGGAAGGTGATTTTTGTGGTGAACATGCACAAGTGAGCCTTGAGAAAAATATAACGCGCTGTTATAGACGTTATCGTTATCCCATAATGCCGCACCGACAACAATATCACACTGTTTACTAGCCTGAGCCAAATCACTGAGTTCATCGATTTTCCATGCATCTTCATAAAGCTTGTCTTGAAGCAGATACCCGCTTAGAGAGAGCTCAGGAAAAACGACCACATCTGCGTCTTTGTTCTCCTCAACCAGTGCTAATACATCACGTAGATTAGTACGATTGAGTTTCGGTGCGGATTGGATCAGGGCGACTTTCATGAGAGTGCTTCGCATACCTTTGCAAGAGATTCCATATCGGAAATCCCTAATGTCTCAACATCCGGAGCATTACGTTTGTTAAGCCCTTTGAGAACCGCTCCGTTACCGAATTCGATCATCATGTCGATGTCTGCTGCAATAGCTTCAATCGATTGTTTGTATTTTACCGGTTGGATCAACTGAACTTTGAGACGCTCTATCGCCTCCTCTTTGGTTGAATACCCCTGAGTCGTTGCGTTTGAAATAATCGGTGCACTGAAGCACTCACTCACCATCGCTTCCATCGCTTCGCCTAACGGCTCCATCGCACTGGATAGGAGTGGGCAGTGGCTCGCAATCGACATATTCAAAAGCAATGCTCTCTTCGCTCCCGCTTCTTTGAAAACGCTCTCCATCGCTTGCAGATCTTCTTTGATCCCTGCTACTACGAGCTGACCCGTTTGGTTGTAGTTGGCCGGCCAGACTTTTTTGCCCTCATCGTTCGCTTTTACACAAAGCTCTTCGACAACCGCATCATCCAGACCCAAAATTGCCATCATCCCCGCATTGATACTCTCACACGCTTGTCCCATAAGTTTTCCGCGTTTATGAACCAATTCCACCGCATCGACATAATCGATCGCACCGGATGCACAAAGCGCACTAAACTCACCCAAAGAGTGACCCAAAAACATCACGGCATCACTAGGCTTTGCTTCTTGGAACAATTTATAGGCAATCATCGAAATCAGCAAAATGGCAGGTTGTGTATATTCAGTTTGATCGAGCTGCGTATTTTCTTCAAATAAAAGTTTGGTAAAATCAACGCCGATACGTTCTCCCGCTTTCTCAAACATTTCTCGCGCTAACGGTGAGTTCTCATAAAATGATTTTCCCATACCGATCGTTTGTGATCCCTGACCGGGGAAAATCATCGCAATTTTTTTGGACATTAATGCTCCTTGGTTTCTAAATTATAGTCTGAATGATCCGCAATTTTTTTGCGCAATGTATTTCGGTTCAGCCCCAAACGTTCCGCTAACTGAAGCTGTGATTTAAATCGTTTTATCCCTGCACGGATCAAAGGTACTTCATACAGATGTAAAAATGCTCGATAATCGTTATTGCTACCGAGTTTCTCTTCCAGATAGTGTTCCATAATCTCCATCAAATCGTTCTCATTGATGCTGTCAAACAGATAATGAAGATAGACTTGACGACGCAGAGAGATAGCGTTTTCGCTCAAATCGGGGACAAATCCCTCCAGATCAAATGATTCAGATTTTCCGAGTGTCTCTCGTGCTTCCTTGATGAAAGCATCGACCAATACCGTAACATCTTCTTGACGCTCGCTGAGAGGCGGGAGTGCAAGACGAATCGTAAAAATCTCATCCAACTGATCTTGGGAATAGCGTCCGCCGCCGGTAGCGATGACACGTGTATGTGTTTTTTGGATGGTTTCGATAAGGCGTTTGAGGTTGGCAACATTATCAAGACGATGAATGATTACGTCACTATGAGATTCTATCGCATCGAGAAGCTCATCAAAACGGCTCGCATCAATGATGGGTGCATGGGGGAGGATATAGCGCGCTAACGTGAGTTTCCCCGTTCCGCGCTCTCCTAAAATAATCGCATTTACCCCTAAACCTTTGAGTAAATTGGCTGTTTTAAACGCTTCTACCGAAGAGGGAGAAGCCGTTAAAAAATTAGTGACATCCACAGCCGTGATTACCGCCGCTTCCACAACATCCGCTATCTTCGACACAGTTTTCCGCAGGGATACCTGTCATCGCTTCTTCAGCCGATGCATCACGGATATTGCTGATCGTTACGGTGAACATCAAATCTTTGCCCGCAAGAGGGTGATTGAAATCGATAATAACCGCATCATCTTTAATATCTTTAACGGTAACTTGAACCGTTCCGCCGTCTTCGCCTTGACCGTACAATGTCATACCGACATTCAAATCGATCCCTGCAAATTGTTCGCGAGGAAGTTCTTGTTGAGCCTCTTCATTGTAATCGCCGTACGCATCGGCAGCTTTAACAAGAACGTCCCCTTTATCACCCATATTCATGTGCGCGATCCCAGCTTCGAGACCTGGAATGATTTGCCCTTTACCGAACATGAATGTCAACGGATGACCGCCTACGTTGCTATCAACAACGTTTCCGCCGTCACGTACTTCGTATTCGATTGATACGATTTGATTATTTTCAATTGCCATTTTAATGCCTTAATTTTAGATGGTGCGATTTTAGCACATTTACCTATGGTGATGCTGAAAAGGGCGACTTAGAGAAGCCCCTATTATTTCAATTTAGCTAAACGCTCTTGCGCTTCTTTAGCCGCTCCGGTCCCGCCGTATTTTGAGATCGTCGCTTGATAAAAAGCTTTTGCCGTAGCACTGTCTCCTGTTTTTTCCATAGAGATTCCTGAATGGAGTAACAAAGTAGGCATATAAAGCGCTTTTTCGTTCTTAGATGCAGACTCTTTATAGCTGGAAACTGCCTCTTTATACCCTTTGCGTTCAAACTGCGTCTCACCGATCATAAACAACGATTCGGCTACTTTATGCTTTTTTTGAACCATTTGCTCAAAATATTTTTGCGCTTCAGAGTATTGTTTTTGTCCAAAGAGTCGATTAGCCTCTTTTTCCAACGCTGTATTTGTCATTTTTGCAGGTGATTGCACCGACGTTTCCGGAAGATTCACTTTAAGTTGCTTGATTAATGACGCAAATTGTTCTTTGCTTACGTAATTACTATTGATCTCATCCACAACACGGGAAAGCTCTTCTAAAAGTGTTTTAAATTGAGCGATATTTTCACGATTAGCAGCTACTTGTTTACCAAGATCCTCAACACCTGAACTGGCATTCCCATCGGAGAGTACCCTCTCTTGCAATTTTTGAAGGGTCAGGGTCTGTTCGTTTGAGCGTTGACTTAACCCCTCAAGAATACCTTGCATACCGTCAAGTCTCTCAGAAACCGTTTCTACTTTGGCATTTTGAGCACTGTTTTTTTGAATAACAGTTTGAATCTCTTTTTTATTTTCGAGAATCAACTTTTCTTCATGAGTAAGACCGTAAGGGGTGGGAGAGTTAAGGTCACCCGCGCCGAAGACCGAAGGCTCCGTAGCGGATAGAGTAATAGAGAGTAAGAAAGATAGATGTACTAACGGACGCATTTACGGAAGTTTGAAATCTACGCGACGGTTTTTAGCCCAGCACTCTTGTGTTTTTTCCAAACAAACCGGATTGCTTTCGCCCAAGCTTGACATAGAGATAGCATCAGCGCTTACACCACCGTTAACCAAAGCTGCTTTTACCGCGTTTGCACGTTTAAGACCGAGAGCAAAGTTATACTCATCGCTTCCGAATTCGTCACAGTTACCTTCAAGTTTGATTGATTTACCTTTTACCAACAATGCATTTTTTGTCATAGCATCTTGCATATCGGCACGAATATCAAATTTGTCATAGTCAAACAAGATACTGATCAATTGACCGTCTGATCCATTTACACCGTTGTTCGCACCGGCTGTATTATCAGCAGCGTTTGCATTTGTGATTGGTGCGATTACCGCATTTGCATCTGTAGCAGTTGTTGTTGAACCGGCTGTATTTGCATTAGTTCCAGTCGATGTTCCGTTTGCGGTTGCATCGATTGCCGGCTCTTTTGAGCTACATCCGCTCAAAACCAACATTGCTACTGTTGCGCTTATAAAAGCAACTTTTTTCATCATGATATCTCCTCGGGATATAAATATAGTGGAATAATACCGAAAATTCATTAATACTACCAGTCAATCGACTGAATTCGTCCTATTTTCAAAGGAAAGATAAAACTTTTATTGAGACCGAAGCGAATCACCCCTACAGAACTGCGTGCTCCCTCTTGTTTAATATACAAAATAGCTTCCCCATCCGGCGAAAATCTCGGAAAATCATTCTCTCCGCTTGCGGTAAGACGTCTAATATTCCCTGAATTGATAGACAACAGATGGAGATTGAAGGTATTGCCGGAATAGGTAGCACTATTTTCGCGTGCTTTGTAAACCAAAAAGTTTTTATACGCACTCAACGATGAGTTACTTTTGCCTTGATAGACCAACTGCGATACCGCACTGCTCCCCGGTTGCATTGAAAAGACATTCGGGTACCCTAAACGATTCGATACAAATGCAATAGAACCGTCCCCCATAAACTGCCCGTTCACATCGATACCGGAATAATCAGTTATACGTGTTTTACCGCCTGACATTAAATCATAGAGATAAATGTCGGGCTGACCATTCGGTGCAATAGTAAGCAAAAGCCGTTTTGAGTCTTCACTGACATCAGAGCATACCGCCATACCGTCCGAACTGATTATTTTCTCTTTTTTACCGCTCAATAAATTCATTTTATATATGGTCGGTTTAAAATCACTAAGAGAGGTATAGTACAGATCGGTTTGTTCACGGTTAGCCCACTTTGCAAACCCGTACATGCCCCCTGTAACAATCACTCTTTGATAGGAGAGAGTGTAATCTGCGGCAACAATCTCTGAATGCTTAGGGCTGGTTAAACGGACAAAAAGGACTTTTCGCTTTATCCAATCGATCGGAGTGCCTCCCAATTTCGCATTAATATCATAGGCTATCGTATGTGAAAGAAAAACCGCCATTTCACTTTGTTTCAAAACATAGTTTTTGAGAAATAACTCTCTTCCGTTTTGAAGCAATTTGATATCCGCCTTTATCCCCCCTGCTCCGTCGCTGTTCAAACGGTAGCGAAGAATATACTGAGCATTTTTATGATTAGGGGCAGGAGAGATAGAATCAAATGAATTTAGAGCATAACTCTCATCGACACTAAAGAGTGAAACAACATTCATATCTGCCGCTAACATTTGAGCAAATCGTTGAGATACCTCATTGCTTTGAGGAGATGCGTCCTCTATCGCCAGTGGGGCAAGCCCCTCAACGGTTTTAACCACTTCTAATGTCGCGTCCGCGCCCCATGAAAGGTGGATCATCGTTAGAACCAAAAGAAAAAATTTCAAATAACTACTCCTTAGCCGTTAATATAAATTCCAAAACAGCCTCTTTACCTTCCGGATGTTCCGGAAATCGAACGCCGCTCAAACGATCTTTTAACCAATCAACCTCACTGTTAAAGGTTCCGTTTCCTGAATAACGAAGAACTTTGTAGGAGATCAGTTTACCCGTTGCATTAAAACTCATACGAACTTTTGCGATTTCCCCGACGGTTCCAGCGGGGGGGTGAAAGTTAGTATGAACTATCCCTTGAATATTAGCATAGTATTTGTCAACGATCGGTCCGCTCGATCCCCCTTGAGCCACCATTTTAACCGAAGGCTTTGCCAACTCTACTTTGTTTACTTTATCGGTAAAGCGAGGGGTATCTTTTCGGGTTAATAGATCTTTTTCAAGGGTATTTAGCTCATCACGTCGAGCAGTATTTTCTTTCTCTTTTTTTGCCGTTTTATCCGGCTTTACCTGTGCAAAAAGATCCGATATTTCAGGTACCGGCTCTGTTTTGGTAACTTTCTCTTCTTGTACAGCGGGTTCAGATACCTCAGAAGAGACATCCTCGTGGGTAGGTTCTTCACTCACTTTTGATTCGGAAATAGCGATAGAGACATTGATCACATCACTCTTGATCATGGCAAATTGTTCTGTTTTAGGTGCGAGGATGACACTGTAGCCTGCGATAAAAACGAGGGTTAAAAAAAAGGTAACCGAAATAAGTCCGCTCAGGAAAAAATAGCGCTCTTGATTAAAATCCATTTAGCAAATCCTCATACAAAAACTTGATAAATAAATTAGTTTTGTGCGGTAACAAGAGAGACATTTTGAAAACCGGCTTTTTTCACGACGGACAAGACATACATAACATCACTGTAATTTAAACGCCCATCTGCACTAATACGGACAGTAGCATCATTCGGGTATGATGGTGCCAAACGGATAAAGTCATCGGCAAACGTATCAAATTTAAATTGCTGATCGTTCAGTTTGATTTTCTTATCCGATGCGATATTGATCTCAATTTTTTCTTTTTTGGTAATCTCTTTTTGCGCTGAGCCTTGAGGGAGACGAATCAACTCTTCATAGACGATATTGGGTGAGATCACCATCAAAATAGCCAATAAAACCAACATTACATCCACAAGGGGTGTAATGTTTAACTCCGGTTTCTCATCCCAATCGAACACGATCAATCTTCTTTGGAGAGGAGTGCATCGCCTTGCATACGAATCAGACCCGATAATTCAAACGCTTTACGCTTGAGTATTTGATGGTATGTATAGGCAAAAATAGCGACAAAAATCCCAGATGCCGTTGCGACAAGGGCATCCGACACACCCGATGCGATAACGCTCATCGTTCCGCTGGCTTGACCGATATTATCGAATGTCCCCAAGATAGAGACAACGGTACCGAAAAGCCCGATAAACGGGGTGGTTGATGCAACGATAGAGAGAAACATCAGCCCCTTAGTCGCCTCTTTGGTGGCCGAATATGACGCCATGTCGAACAATGACGCGGAAAGACGGTTTGAAGATTTGGTGAAATGGCTTAAATAGGCAAAATCGGGGATTTTGTGTGCACCCAATAGTACGGATTCAAGTGATTGATTTTCGGTAGCTATCCATTGGTTAAGAGAAAAAAGACGGTAAAAAAATGTCCAGTTGATGGCAATAAAGTAGAGAGAAAGAACCAGCAACACAATAAGTGTTACCGGATGGCTTTTATCGTAAAAATTCGAGAATGTTTGAAACATTGACTAATGCTTAACGATGGGTTGCGTTTTCGATACGTGCTGAAACCGATGCGATCATAGCATTAGAATCTCCAACACTGGTGATCAAAGATTTTGCTTCATCAAGCGCTTTAGCAATCTCCCCTTCGCTTTCACCACGGATAGCGACGGCACCGTCTACCAATACGACGACTTTGTTTTTAGTGATTTGAACAACGCCCCAATTCACAACAATCGATTCGGTTTTGCCGTCTTCTTTATGAACATCTACCACTCCGGCTTGGAGCAATGTTGTTAAAGATACGTGTTCAGGGAGAACACCGAATTCTCCCTCTTCACCCGGAAGGGTGACGCTTTTAGCAGCGCCGTTAAAGATCGAGCCGCTTGGCGTTAGCACTTCTAATTGGAGTGTTTCCATAGTGTTTCCTTTAAGGCGAGAAGCAATTACTTGCTTTTCATTTTTTCAGCTTTCTCAATCGCCTCATTCATATCACCGACCATGTAGAAGGCACCTTCTGGCATATGGTCGAATTCACCCTCAAGAATTCCTTTGAATCCTTTGATGGTATCTTCAAGTGAAACGTATTTCCCAGGAGAACCGGTAAATACTTCCGCAACGAAGAATGGTTGAGAAAGGAATTTCTCGATTTTACGTGCACGTTCAACCGTAGATTTATCTTCTTCAGATAGTTCATCCATACCGAGAATCGCAATAATATCTTGCAAATCTTTGTATTTTTGAAGTGTTTTTTGAACACCGCGAGCAACACTGTAGTGCTCTTCACCGATGATTTGCGGGTCAAGCAAGCGTGATGTTGAATCCAATGGGTCAACCGCAGGATAGATCCCTTTTTCAGCGATTTTACGGTTAAGAACCGTTGTCGCATCAAGGTGAGCAAATACTGAAGCCGGAGCCGGGTCAGTCAAGTCATCCGCAGGTACGTATACCGCTTGAACAGACGTGATTGAACCTTTTTTGGTTGATGTAATACGGTCTTGGAGAGCACCCATCTCACGAGCCAATGTCGGTTGGTAACCAACAGCTGACGGGATACGTCCAAGAAGTGCTGACATCTCTGAACCAGATTGTGCAAAACGGAAGATGTTATCGATAAACATCAATACGTCAAGTCCTTTCTCATCACGGAAATATTCCGCCATGGTAAGACCGGTAAGAGCGATACGGTTACGTGCTCCCGGTGGTTCAGACATTTGACCATAGCACAGTGCTACTTTGTCCAAAACGCTTGATTCTTTCATCTCGTGGTAAAGGTCATTCCCCTCACGAGTACGCTCACCGACACCGGCGAAAACAGAAAGACCGTCATGCCCGTGTGCAACGTTGTGAATCAATTCCATGATGATAACGGTTTTACCGACACCGGCACCACCGAATAGACCAACTTTACCACCTTTAGCGTATGGAGCCAAAAGGTCAACAACTTTGATACCCGTTTCGAACATCTCAGTTTTTGTACTTTGGTCAACCAACGGTGGAGGATCACGGTGGATAGACCATGTATCACAATCAGTAACTTGGTCTCCGCCGTCGATAGTTTCACCGATAACGTTGAAGATACGTCCAAGAACTTTTTCTCCAACCGGAACTTTGATCGGAGCGCCTGTAGCCGTCGCGTTCATTCCGCGCACCAAGCCTTCAGACATATCCATAGCGATCGTACGTACACGACCGTTTCCAAGGTGAGATGCTACTTCAAGAACAAGACGAGTCGTATTCCCTTCTACACTTACATTTACTTCGATTGCATCGTTGATTGCAGGTAAATAACCTTCAAAATCAACGTCAACAACCGGACCAATTACTTGAGCAATTTTACCAATCATTCTTTCCTCCATAATTATTTCATCGACTCGACGCCGCTGATAATCTCGATAAGTTCAGTTGTGATCGCCTCTTGTCGCGCTTTGTTAAACTTGACTTTCAACGAGTTAACCATCTCTTTTGCGTTGTTGGTTGCCGCATCCATCGCTTGCATACGTGCACTGTGTTCTGCCGCAACAGAATCGATCAAAGCATAATACATGTTGTATTCAGCGTATTTGGTTACCAATGAATCGAGCATTTTCTCTTCATCTTGTGCTTCAAGCTCCAACATAGTGTTTTTAGCTTCTTCACAATCGTAACCGTCTACATTTACCGGTAATACACGCGTAACATGCAATTCTTGAGTAATAACGTTTTTGTAGCCGTTGTAAACGATATACACAGCATCAACGATACCCTCTTTGAAATCGTTGATCGAACGAGTCATAAATTCGCTTGAGCGTTGCATATCGGGTGCAGAGCTGAGATTTTTCACTTCATCAATCATCTCGACTTGATTATAGTTGAAAAACTCAATCCCTTTTTTCCCGATACCGCGAACACGGATTTTGACATTTTTATTTTTGTAGTCGTTCATCAGACGTTTAACGGCTTTGATGGTTTGCATGTTGAAACCGCCGCAAAGACCTTTGTCCGCTGTTACAAAAATAATATCGACCACTTCAGGAGCACTATTTTCAATAAAACAGCGATTTTCAATCCCGCCCACTTTATTGCATTTGATGCGTCCTGCGATTTCAGCTATCACTTGATTCGTTTTTTGTGCAAACAGACGTGAACGTTTCGCAAGCTCTTCCGCACGGCGAAGTTTCGCCGTCGAAACAAGCTTCATAGCACGCGTAGTTTTCTGCGTGTTCGAAACACTCTTAATCTGTCTTTGAATCTCTTTCAAGTTAGCCATAAAGATCCTTATTCAGCAACGAAAGTAGATTTAAACTCTTCGAGTGCTTTTTTCATCATTCCCTTAGTCTCATCATTGATTTGGGAAGTGCTTCTGATATTCTCAAGAATTTGAGGGTATGACGCTTCTACGAACGGATAAAGATCCGCTTCGAATTTAACGACTGCATCCGCTGAGATATCATCAAGATACCCTTCGTTCCCTGCAAAAATTACCAATGCTTGTTTTTCAGCACCGAGTGGAGAATATGGAGGTTGTTTCAATACTTCAACCATACGTTGACCACGCTCAAGTTGTTTACGGCTTACTTCATCCAAATCAGATGCGAATTGTGCAAACGCTTGAAGCTCACGGTATTGTGCAAGGTCAAGACGCAATGTTCCGGCAACTTGTTTCGTTGCTTTGATTTGCGCCGCACCACCGACACGAGATACCGAAAGACCTACGTTGATCGCAGGACGGATACCTGAGTTGAACAAGTCAGTTTCCAAGAAAATTTGACCGTCAGTGATCGAAATAACGTTAGTTGGGATATATGCCGCAACGTCACCCGCTTGAGTTTCGATGATTGGAAGAGCAGTCAATGAACCTGCACCCATTTCATCGTTCAATTTTGCTGCACGCTCTAGCAAACGAGAGTGTAGATAGAAAACGTCCCCTGGGTATGCTTCACGACCCGGAGGGCGGCGAAGGATCAATGACATTTCACGATATGCTACCGCATGTTTAGAGAGATCATCATAAATGATCAAACCGTGGCGTGCGTTATCGCGGAAATATTCACCCATCGTTACACCGGTATACGGCGCAAGGAATTGGAGTGCTGCCGCTTCAGAAGCAGTAGCCGATACGATGATAGTGTATTCAAGAGCACCGTGTTCTTCGAGACGGCGGATAACTTGAGCAACGGTTGATTCTTTTTGACCAACAGCTACATAGATACAAACAACACCGTTACCTTTTTGGTTGATGATAGTATCCAAGGCAACAGTTGTTTTACCTGTTTGACGGTCACCGATGATCAACTCACGTTGTCCGCGTCCGATCGGAACAAGCGCATCAATCGCTTTAATACCGGTTGCCATCGGTTCATGAACCGATTTACGAGCCATGATACCAGGAGCTTTCTCTTCTACGAAACGAACTTCAGTAGTTTCGATCGGACCTTTACCGTCGATCGGCTCACCGAGAGCGTTCACAACACGTCCGAGAAGTGCATCACCGACAGGAACACGTAAAAGACGTCCAAGACGTTTTACGCTCATCCCCTCACGAAGATCTTTACCTTTACCAAGAATAACAACACCGACGCTGCTCTCTTCAAGGTTCATAACAAGACCGCGTGTACCGTCTTCAAATTCAACCATCTCACCGGCCATAACGTTGTTCAAGCCATAAACTTGAGCGATTCCGTCTCCGTATGAGACAATTTTTCCGGTTTCATTAATATCTACATTAAGTTCGAAATTCTCAATTCGCTCTTTAATGATTGAACTGATTTCGTCTGCTTGTACTTTTGCTACCACTATTTCTCCTTTCCCGAGGGTTAAATTGCTTTTAAAATGTGCTCAACGAGTTGAGCGTTGAGGCGGCTTTTTGAAAAATTGATTTCAACATTCAGATCATCGACTTCAACACGGATTCCGTCAAAATCAGAAGCAACATAACTCAACGAAATGGTTGCCCCCATTTTTGTCCCCAAATCACGAGCGATCGTATCGACCGATGCTTGATCAACAGCATTGTTGCTGTAAATGCGACCGCTGAACGTACGTTTTGCACGACCGATCTCGCGAGTCAATTGATCAGCAATCACCGGAATCAATGAAAGACGTCCGTTTTCAGCCAAAAGTTTGATCAGGTTGTTCACCATCGAACTTTTTGCCGAAGCGACCATATCTAAAACCAATTGACATTTAGCATTCGCGCTAACATCATTGCTGTTCATGATAAGGTTGAACTTCTCATTTTCATACGCTTTTGCGACTGCACTAAGAAGCGTTGAAAGATTGTCTAATGACGCTTGGTCACAGCTTTCCATCAACGGTTTGATATAACGTTTTGCAATTAGTTCATGACGCATTTATGCCACCTTCTTTTTCAAGATGTCGGTCATTGCTTCTTTACCAAGTGCTTCGCCGCTGCTGTTCATCACGTCATTCATGACATCAGAAACCACTTCGCGAACCATTTTGCGTTTATCAAATTCCATCAAAGCACTGTTTTGTTTTGCAATAATTTCAAGCTCAGCTTCACATTGTGCCAAGATTTTATCGCTCAACAATTTGTTCTCTTTTTTACTCGACTCAGCTAATTCATGAGCAAAGCGTTCCGCTTCTTCAACTTTATGCTCAGCTGCATCTTTAAGACGTTTTGATTCACGAAGACGCTCTTGAACTTTTTCAAGTTCATCGGCGATCCCCGCACTGCGACCGTTAAAATAGTTTTTAAGCGGCTCAGCCAAAACGTACACTAAAATTCCGGCAAAAATCAGGAAGTTAACCGTTCGTTGAACGATGTCCGTAGAACCCTCTGCCGCAGCATCTGAACCAAATAAATAGGCGCTGAGCAGTAATACTGTAACGATTATTTTACCCATTGCGTACCTCATATCTTACTTAGTTTTGCTGATACAGCAGATTGGAAAGCAGGCACTTCATTTTGAAGCGTAGCGATCAACCGTGTTCGTTCTGCAGACAATTCGCCTTCGAACGTTGCGTACTCAAGTGCTAATTCAGCACGTTTTGTCTCTATTTTGCTATTTGCCAGCGCTTTGGCCTCAGCAATAACTTTTTCTCTTAATGCCGCTGCTTCCAGTTTAGCATCACTCATAATCTTCTCAGCTTTGGCGTGAAACGCAGCGATTTCAGAATCGTTGTTGCCAACTTGTTCCAAATCTTTTTTAATATCTGCATCCCGTTTTTCCATATAACTGAAAAGAGGTTTGTAAAGCAAACTGTTTAGTAGGGCAATAAGGACAAGGAAGACAATCAGTGTGCTGCCAAGCAGCATCGGACTTATATCTAACATACCACCTCCTAAAAGTTGCGTGATTATACAACTTATAAATTGAAGGGACAGTTAAACG
>NZ_DASUIQ010000005.1:0-6745 GCF_036279695.1 Sulfuricurvum sp. | reverse complement strand
ATCAAATCTTTGGCGAATTTTTCGTTCGCATACTCAAGCGCTTGATATTTCTCACGCTCAAGACGTTTTTTGATATTGTCGAAATCGGCATGTACGCGAGCGTACTTGTCTTTGAACGACGCTAATTCAGCCGTAATAGTTTCTAATTCGCTCATACTCTCAGCAACAACCTCTTCACCCTCATTTTGGGTGAGCTGTTCTTCGCCGATCGTTTCTTCGTTAACTTCAGTTGACATGATTTCTAAAGACTCCTTTGTTGAAATCTGGTGTTATTATAATGCATTGAGTCACATGTTGTCAAGAGGTATGTGAATATTTTTATGCAAAACAGTTGAGTCTATTAATATCAAGTATAAAACTCCTTATGGTTCATGCTATAATATCTATTAAAAATGGAGATAGTATGGGGATGACACTACGTATCGCGGCACTCACATCATTTGCGCTACTTCTGTGGTTCATCACACCCCCTCTCTCCATCAGCCTCTCGACATGGCATCTCTTTACTATTTTTATCACTACTATCGCCGCTATTTTGTTCAACATTCTCCCTATCATCGCCGCCGCGATCATCGCACTTGCCCTTAGTGTCCTCAGCGGAGTGATTGAACCCGCAAAGGCGTATGCAGGATTTTCAGAGAGCTTTATCCTCCTGATCGTTGCCGCATTTTTAGTCTCCCATGCCGTCCATAAATCGGGTTTAGGGAAACGGCTATCACTTCATATCATCCGCCGATTCGGTCACTCCACGCTTGGGTTGGGGTACAGCGTTATCGCAACCGATATTCTCATCGCCCCCGCGTTTCCGAGCAATACCGCCCGAAGCGGTGTCCTCTACCCCATCATCTACGGACTCGCGCATGATTGCGGCTCCAAAGTGGGAGACAATACCCACCGCAAGGCGGGGAGCTATCTCATGATGACCTCGATGGCGGGGCTCACCATCTCCTCGGGGCTCTGGCTCACCGCGATGGCAGTTAACCCTATCGGCGTAGGGATTGCGGAAAAGATGGGGATCCATATCACCTTTGGAAGCTGGCTTTTGTATGCGATTGTTCCGACGCTGATCGCATTTGCCCTTATCCCATGGATGCTCTATCGTATTTATCCGCCTGAGCTGAAACAAACACCCGATGCACCTCAAAAAGCCTCAAAAGCATTGGAACATATGGGGGGTATCAGCCGCAATGAGTGGATCACCGCAGGGGTATTTATCTCCATGCTCACCCTTTGGGCGCTATCAGGGTTATTTCCGATCGACAAGGCCGCCGTCGCGTTCGGTGGTTTGGGGATTTTGATGGCAACTAGAGTATTCGGCATAGATGATTTCCGCTCACAGGGGGAAGCGCTGAGTACCCTCATTTGGTTTGCCATCCTCTTCGGTCTCTCGACACAGCTGGCGGAACAGGGATTTATGAACACTATTGCCGAATACTTCACCCAGTATTTAGTAGGGTTATCGTGGTTTTGGGTCTATACCGTGTTAATCGCGATCTATGTCCTCATCCACTACCTCTTCGTCTCTCAGAGCGCCCATTTGCTTGCCCTGTTCGGTATCTTTTTGGCAATCGGGGTTCAAGCGGGGGTACCGGGAGAGCTGATGGCAATGATGTTGTTATTTGCCACCAATTTCAACGCGACCATCACGCCGCAAGGCTCATCGTGTAACGCGATCTATCTGAGCAGCGGATATATTTCGGCTCGCGAAATCTATATCTACGGCGGTGCGGTGACACTCCTCACCTTTCTCATTTTTATGATTATCGGTACCCCATGGATACTCGCCCTAACATGAAACACGTCCGTAATTTTCACCGCACACGCTTTGGCAAAATCATTCTATCTCTGTTGGGTGTGCTGATCGCCCTATATCTCCTCCTTTTCACCTCGTTGGGGAACCGTATCATGACTCCCCTCATCGAAAAGTCTCTCAGCTATACGTTGGCTACCCCCATCAATGTTCAAGAGTTTGCCCTCACTCGTAACCGTTTCCATCTGTTGTTCCAAGACAACCTCGGAAACACTCTCTCAACACAGGGTGGATTCTCGCTCCTGACTCTGCGGATGTATGCCCATTACCGAATCGAGGGATTTCAACGCGGCGGATTCAATCCGATCTCCAAACCCTTTAAAACCGAAGGATCGCTTAGCGGTGGAATTGCCTCTTTCAATATCCACGGAAACGGGACGATTTTGGATGGAAATATCATCTACAAAATAGAGCTTCACCGATTTTCTCTCGCAACAATGGATGTGGAACTCACTAAAATCGCCTATGCGCAACTCATGGAACTACTCCAGTACCCTTCCAATACCGATACAACGATTAGCGGAAAGATTGCCCTCAACGGATTTGATCGACGTGATGTCGGAGGGAAAATCTACCTGAGCACCCATACAAAACGCTTTTTACCTACCCCTATCACGGAAGATTCCAACGAGAGTGTCACCCTCAAATCCCTCTTAGCCGATCCCAACGGTCGGGTAAAACCTTTCCACATCGATGTAGAGCTAAACGTATCGTTAGAGCATGCGGGAATTTTGGAACAATTTGTCGGTATGCCGTTGGGAGGCAAGCTTCATGCCAATGGGAATATCAAAGGGGATGAGAAGCATCTTCGACTCAATGCTAGTTCGGATGTCGCCCGAAGCGATGCGACACTCCTTATTGAAATCCCGAAGTTGGAACCCTCGGTGATTATTTTTGATCTCAAACACGCTGATGCCGAACAAGCCTTTGCACTGTTCGCCCTCCCCGCACCGCTCAGCGGAGAGCTCTCTGCCTATACCGAACTAAATTCAACCGATGGGAAAATGCAGATCGTTCTCACCAAAGCCACAACCCGCCCCGATGTACTCCGAGACTATTATCATATTACCCAGCCTCTGATCCGTTTTGACGCAACACTCAATGCCGATCTGAACAAAAAAGGGGTTCATTACCGTGCCGCTTTTAAATCCGATCTTGCACGGCTGGAGATGGACAACACGACAACTCACGATCAGATGCTCAGGGATCTCCTAAAAACGATCCCTAGCGGTTCTGTGCGTCAGTGAGGGTGAGACAGAGGATCACTTTCTTGCCGTTTGCATGAAGCACCTCTGTCGCTTCACTGAGCGTCGTCCCCGTCGTAACAATATCATCGACTAAAATAACCTCATGTTCCGCAAACGGCGTATACGCAAATTGCCGTGGATTCATCAGCCGCTCTTCGACACTTTTTCCCGCATATTTATAATGTTGCGTCGCACGAAGCTTTCCATAGTGCGGGAGGATATTGTGAGATTTAAGCGCACGGTTCAATACCGCCGTATGGGAGTAGCCGCTCGTGGCATGATCGTCGATACCGATGGAAGCGACCGTATTTTTATACTCCCATTGCGTAGCAAAAGCTCCCAATGATCGCTTCGCTAAAATCGAATAAATGTAATATCCGACATCGGTGTGCTTGGTCAGTAACAACGGTTCAATCTCATGGTAAGGAAAAAAGGAGTAGACGGGAACGGAACCCATAACGGTACGTTTATGCAGAACAGGAGTGAGGAGTGATTCTTGACACGCGGAGCAGATATGTGAGAGGCTGAAGCGCTCGCACATCATGCAGCGCATGTCAATCCATTTTGAGGACGGACATGAACGCTTCTTGAGGAAGCTGGACTTTCCCGATCGCTTTCATCCGCTTTTTCCCCTCTTTTTGTTTGTCGAGGAGTTTACGTTTACGGGAAATATCCCCGCCGTAACATTTGGCGGTGACGTTTTTCCCCATCGATTTGACCGTTTCACGGGCGATTACACGGTTTCCGATAGAGGCTTGGATCGCCACTTCAAACAACTGTCGCGGAACAATCTCTTTCATGTTGGTCACGAGTGCCCGTCCGCGTGATTCCGCACTGCTTCGAGGGACGATAACGCTGAGAGCATCGACAACATCCCCCGCAACGCGGACATCGAGTTTCACCAAATCTCCCTGACGGAACTCGATCGGTTCATAGTCGAAACTCGCATACCCTTTGGAGATCGATTTGAGTTTATCGTAAAAATCGACGACGATTTCATTCATCGGCATGACGTAGATGAGCATCACCCGAGTCTCGTTGAGATACTCCATCTTCTCCTGCATTCCCCGTTTAGTCGTCAAAAGGGTAATAACATTTCCCAAATAATCGGTCGGAACGATCACCGTCGCACGGACGTAGGGCTCTTCGATCCGCTCGATATTCTGCGGTTCAGGCAATTCGCTCGGATTTTGTACCTCTACCATTGTCCCATCGGTCTTATAGACTTTATAGACAACCGATGGGGCGGTAGCGATGAGATCGAGATTAAACTCACGTTCCAACCGCTCTTTAACAACCTCCATATGGAGCATCCCCAAAAACCCGACACGGAAACCGAATCCGAGGGCGATAGAGGTTTCCGGCTCGTAGCTGAGGCTGCTGTCATTGAGTTTGAGTTTATCGAGAGCATCCCGCACCGATTCAAACTCATCGGTATCGATCGGATAGAGCCCCGCAAATACGAACGGTTTTGCCGGAGCATATTCTCCCACAGGTTCTTTGGCAGGGTTGCGCGCATCGGTAATCGTATCGCCGACACGGATTGAGCCTACCTCTTTGACACCTAAGATGACAATACCGATCTCGCCGCTTTTGATTGCCGCCGTTTTTTGACGACGAAGCGGGTGAGGATAGAGTAGATCCAAGACTTGATGATTTTCATCATTATGCATCAGCTTGACCATCTGCCCCGTTTTGATCTCGCCGTCGAATACCCGCACAAGCGCCATTGCCCCTTGGTACGAGTCGAACCACGAATCGTAAATGATCGCTTTGGTCGTTGCCGATGGGTCACCCACAGGAGCGGGGATACGGTCGACGATCGCATCGATGAGAGTACGGATACCGACACCTGTTTTTGCCGAGATCATCACTGCATCGGTCGCATCGATCCCGATCGTCGTTTCGATCTCTTCGGCAACCCGTTCCGGTTCTGCGGCAGGAAGATCGATTTTATTGATGACGGGGATGAGGGTGAGGTCGTTTTCCATCGCCATATAAACGTTGGCAATGGTTTGCGCTTCAACCCCTTGCGCCGCATCGACAATGAGCAATGCACCGTCACTTGACGCAAGTGATTTGGAGACCTCATAACTGAAATCGACGTGGCCCGGAGTGTCGATCAGGTTGAGGATATAGTGTTGGCCGTCTTTGACGTAGTCGAGACGGACGCTTTGCGCTTTGATCGTAATCCCGCGCTCTTGTTCGATGTCCATCGTGTCCATCATCTGTTTCGTGAGTTCACGATCACTCACCGCACCGCACTCTTGGATGATACGGTCGGCTAACGTACTTTTGCCGTGGTCGATATGGGCGATAATTGAGAAATTGCGAATATTATTCATTAGCTGAACAGAGAGTTGACACTTTCATTATGATAAACGCGGCGAATCACTTCCGCAAACAACGGAGCGACGCTGAGAACTTTGATTTTATCGCTTTGACCGGCTAATACGAGCGTGTTGGAAATAACCAGTTCATCGAGCTCGCCGTTATTGAGATTTTCATACGCTTTACCGCTGAGTACGCCGTGCGTTGCACACGCCATAACCGATGTTGCGCCGCGTTTTTTGAGAGCTGACGCCGCTTTAACCATCGTTCCGGCAGTATCGACCATATCATCAATCATGATAATATCTTTACCGGCAACATCACCGATGATGTTCATGACTTCGGATTCATTTGCTTTTTCGCGGCGTTTATCAACGATAACCATCTCCAAACCAAGCTTTTCGGCAAAATAACGGGCACGCGCTACCCCACCGATGTCCGGAGACGCGATAACAGGATTTGCTAGATTTTTAGAGCGGATATACTCTTCAAAAATGATTGCACCGTAGAGATTGTCAACCGGAATATCGAAGAAACCTTGAATTTGTCCTGCGTGTAAATCGATCGTTACGACACGATCAATCCCTGCGGTTTCGAACATATCGGCAACAAGTTTCGCGGTAATCGGAACGCGGGGAGCTGCTTTACGGTCTTGTCGTGCATATCCGAAATACGGAACAACCGCCGTGATAGAGTTTGCCGAAGAGCGGCGAAGCGCATCGGTCATAATAAGAAGTTCCATCAAATTGTCATTGGACGGGGCGCCGGTGCTTTGAATGATAAATACATCACGTCCGCGAACGCTTTCAGAGATTTGAACGTTAATCTCTCCGTCACTGAAACGTTTGATAGATGCTTTGGAGAGGGGAACATCGAGGGTTCTGCACACTTCCGCCGCAAACTCGGTACACGCTGAACCGCTGAAAATTTTATAACCGCGCATTAGTCTTCCTGTTGAGCATAAATTATCGCGATTATAGCAAGAGGAGACTTAGTGAGAGATAATACAACATTGTCATCCTGAACTTGATTCAGGATCTTAGATTCCGTATCAAGTACGGAATGACGAAAGGTTTTAGGTTCTGTAGTCCGCATTAATTTTGACGTACTCATGTCCCAAATCACATCCGTAGGCGGTAAACTCACCGTCTTGTAACCCGATGTCACAGTGAATCGTAAATGCTGATTTTTGCATAACAGCCGCAGCGAGCGGTTCGAGTTTCTCATCAAAGAGCAACTCCCCTTTTTTATAGACACAAATATCGTCAAACCAGATACTCAAAAATGCTTCATCACACATGATTCCGCTTGCACCGACGGTCGAAGCGATACGTCCCCAGTTCGGATCTTGCCCGAA
>NZ_DASUIQ010000004.1:0-16899 GCF_036279695.1 Sulfuricurvum sp. | reverse complement strand
GTATTCGCTCAGGTTTCATGGGGTCAAATCGCTTCGACAGAACTCGTATTAGGAACGCCTTCGGTCGTCTCTTCACACGAAAAAGTTTCTCAATTTGTTGCACGCGAGGACGTTGCTAAATCATTTGAACAAATGGGAGTCGATCCTAAAATGATTGAAACCAAAATAGCATCGCTGAGTGATGATGAAATCAACTCCATTGCATCTCAAATCGATACGTTACCGGCCGGAGGTGATGCCGGAGGGCTTATCGGTGCGGCAATATTTATTTTTATTGTTTTATTGATAACTGACATTCTCGGATTTACGAAAGTGTTTAATTTTACCCGTTCAGTACGTTAAACGTGCTCAGAAGATTTTTAGGTACAATCGTATCAATTTTTATGTTGAGCGGTTGTGTTCCCAAAGATCCCCTTCCTCGGGGAATCGTATATCCATCCGCTTCAATCAATGTCCCTTTTATTCCCCCGCGAGAAAATTTATGCGGTTCAACTTCTATCCAAATGATTTCAGAATATTGGCAGAGTAATAGCGAATATACTTCCAAATTGTCGATACAAGAACTCGATCAACGGACTTTTATCCCGCAAAAAGAGGGGACTCTACAAGCAGAAATGATAACAGCCGCGCGTGCCAACGGACTGATCGCTTATCCAATGGAACCGAATTTCGAAGCATTGTTCAGCGAACTAAATGCACATCATCCCGTTCTCGTATTGATCAATCGGAGTTATTCATGGTATCCCCTGTGGCACTATCTCCCCGTGAACGGTTATGAAGGGACGACGCGTAAGATTTTAACCCATTTTTCCGATCAGCCAAATGAACCGATAGCGATTGAAACCTTTGCTGAGATGTGGAAACGCAGTGGGAATTGGGGGGTTGTACTTCTGCCGCCGGGTGAGATACCTGCATCAGCATCACCAAAAAAATTCGTGCGAGCCGTGTATGAATTGGAAAAAATCGGTATGGTCAATGAAGCAATACAAAGCTATCAAAGTGCATTAATCCGATGGCCTCAAGAAGCGGAAATATCTTTGATTCTGGCAAACAGTTATTATCGTGTGCATCGTATGCGCGAGGCTGAGGAGAGTTATCGACGATTTTTAGTGAGCGATCCATCACATCCCCTTGCGATTAATAATTTAGCGATACTGTTATCGGAAACGGGACGAAAAACGGAAGGATTAAAGTTGTTAGATTCTGCGTCAAGCAAGGAGAAAGAAATTCAAAATATGCTCCGAGACACGCGTGAAGAGATTATGAAAAAGTAATTATTTCACGATCATCGGAACATTGATCGTAATACGTTGCTCTTTTATATCGACAAAGAGATTGTTTTCTTCTGCTAAATGGGTGATTTCGGAGAGGTATCTGCGGTTAATCGTTTCCGATGAAATTTCGATGGAGAAGAGGGAATATTTCTCCCCTTCAAATTTGATATGTTCCCCGACACGGAAAAAGAGGCGCGTAATGATTTTCTCATTCCCCGCCATAGAGGTATAAACTTTGTTGAGAAGTTTGATAAACCATTCGGTTTGCAACCGTATTTCCGGAATCGTCGGATCGAGCTCTTTGGTGTATTTTGTTTGAGAACCGATCGAGTTGGAACTGATACATAAATCGATAAGGGTGTAAACATTTACGAGCTGACCGTTGGGTTTTTGAGCGGTGAATTGAAACGAGGGGAGCTGATAGAGGCGGATACCGATCTGCTCTTCATCTTCATAGCCGACGGTAATACCGAAAAATTTGAATCGTCCGAATTCGAGTTCTAAAAAGGTAGTTTTGAATCCGAATGAAGAACTCGCATAAGTCGTAGCGATTTTATAGATAGCCGACGCTTCGATAGCACCGAGGAGGTACTGTGCCTCAGTATTGAGCGATACGATCTTTCCGCTTGAACTGAAAAGGATAAACGGATTGAAATCGTACTCAATCCACTGCTGATCGAATGTCATCAGTCCTCGATATAGTTTTTGAGTTTACGACCCACTTTAGGGTGTTTGAGTTTTTTGATCGCACTGCTTTCGATTTGACGGACACGCTCACGGGTAACGTTGAGCTCTTTTCCGATCTCTTCGAGGGTACGGTCACTTTCATCATCCATGATCCCAAAACGCATTTTGATAACCGCTTTTTCACGCTCGTTGAGCTGTTCGAGAACACTTTCGATTTGGACTTTCAAATCGTCTTTCAAAATAGCATCAGACGGTGAGAGAGACATTTTGTCTTCGATAAAATCACCGAAACGGCCGTCTTCTTCATTCCCGATAGGGGCTTCGAGAGAGATCGGTTCTTTGGTGATTTTGATAACGTTTTTAACTTTTTCAACCGACAAACCCACTTCTTCCGCGATGGTTTCGACATCCGGCTCTTTTCCGTGTTCTTGGAGATGTTTACGCATGATTTTGTTGATGCGGTTGATCGTCTCGATCATGTGGATCGGGATACGGATGGTACGTGCCTGATCGGCGATAGCGCGGCTGATTGCCTGACGGATCCACCATGTTGCATAGGTCGAGAATTTGTACCCTTTTTGGTACTCGAATTTATCGACCGCTTTCATCAACCCGATATTCCCCTCTTGGATCAAATCAAGGAATGGTAAACCACGGTTGGTGTAACGTTTTGCGATCGATACAACGAGACGAAGGTTTGATTTCGCCATACGGGTTTTGGAGACTTCCGAGATGTTTTTACCCCGTTTGATCTGTTCCAAAATATCGGCGAGTTTTTCAGGCTCCATATTGAAGCCCCCTTTGGAAGCCTCTTTGGTTTGGATCAGTTTTTTGATCTCCATATAGGTGCTGACCATGGTCGCTTCAGGCACTTTGGTCGCGATCTCTTCTTTGGTTAAATCACAGATTTTATTCAAAATCAAAATGTGGTTTTTCTTGAGTTGATCATTAAAGAGGGGAAGTTTGTATTCCAAACGTTTCAATTCACGATCAAATCCCTCGTCACTTCGTAGAGCGGTCTCCATAGAGCGTACTAGTTCGTTGATGAGCTTAGAGGTCGGTCCGAGATCTAACAACGCCTCTTTGAGCATTTTTTTCTTGAAGCTGACATTGAGAAAAAAGAGGACGTATTCCGCATCCATCTCATCGATAGTGCGCTCTTCCAACATTTTTTCGGTCGCTTTTACCCACTCTTTTTTCGCCTTTTCGAGCGCTTTGAACGAGGTTACGACTTTTTCAACCCGTTTCTTGTCTTTGAGTGACGGGGCTTTTTCAGTTGATTCTTCATCATCCCCTTCATCATCCCCCTCATCATCATTTTCATCTTCGTTCTCGTCTTCAAAACTTTTGAAAAGCTCTTTAACGCGACGTTCACGGTTGATCAAAGGGTCTTTGTAGTCGAGGATAAAATCGATCAAATAGGGAACGGAGCAGATCGCATCGATGATGATTCCCTCACCCATCTCCATTCGTTTGGAGATTTCAACCTCTTCTTCTTTGGTTAAAAGGGGAATTTGCCCCATTTCTCTCAAGTACATACGTACCGGAGAATCCGATCGTGACCACTCGAGGAGCTCATGTTGTTTGAGAATATCAAACTCGTCTCCCGTAGCCTCTTCGATGTATTTAAGTTGAGCGGCACGCTTGGCCGCTGCCTCTTGCTGATTGAGCATTTTGGCGTGTTCGGAAGAGGTAAAAAGACAAATTTTGTGTTTTTGCGCCAATTTTAGGATGTTTTTGGCTTGGGCAAGGGTAGGTTGTTTGTCAAAAGGATCGACAATTGTTTCGTACGTGAGACAATTTTTGGATTTATGTTCGGTAAATAGGGTTTCGAGATGTTTGTTTAGATCTTTGACACTCATACGTGGAGGGCTCCCTTGACGTTTAAAAAGATGTGGATTATACCGAGATTTTGCTTAAATAGCTTTTTCCAATTATGCGAAGGTGCTTAATGTGCAGATTGGAACACTTGTTGCTAACTAAACCTCAATACTCCACAAGGATGATAAATGCAGACCGGATATTATGCGGCAACAGGGGGAATGGTAGCGCAGTTTAATCGTATGGACACGATTGCGTCGAACCTTGCCAATGCCAATACTGCGGGATTCAAACGAGATCAATTGATTACGGGTGATTTTGCGCGTCTCTATAAAACGGCGCAAAGTGAGCTTCCGATTGCCAACAACACTGAAGAAGCCGCTCAGTATTTTAATCGTTCTATGAGTCGAGTCCCTCAGATCACCGATGCCTATACCGATCATAGTCTGGGTTCATTACAACGAACCGATAATACGTTTGATTTGGCTTTATCAAAAGAGGGGCAATTTTTTGCGGTTAAAACACCTCAGGGGATACGTTTGAGCCGAGATGGTATTTTCACGATTAATGATGAGGGAAAGTTGGTTAACAAACAGGGGCATGAGGTTCTTTCTGCTGATAAAACACCGATTGTTTTTAATCCTCAAGACAGTGTAATTACCATTGATAAAAACGGTCAGATTTCTACCAATGTTCCGGGATCGACTCAAATGGTGGCGAATAAAAAACTCTTAATTGTCGAACCGCAGAATATTCGTATGCTCACAAAAGAGGGGGAAAACCTTTATGCTCCTGATGCTGCCGATCCTTTGAATCCTAAGGCTGAGAGCGGAAGCGTCATGCAAGGGTTTATTGAAAAAAGCAATGTCAATGCGGTCAATGAAATGATTGCATTGGTTGAGGCCAACCGTTTGGTGGGGATGTATCAAAAAGCGATGGATTCGCAAATGAACGATCTCAATAAAGATGCGATTGAAAAATTAGCTGTAACACGTCGATAAGATAAGGAGATAAGACAATGATGCAATCACTCTATACCAGTTCTACCGGAATGCTGGCCATGCAAAGTCAGATTGATACGACTGCGAATAATATTGCCAACGTTAACACCATGGGGTATAAAAAATCTCGTGCCGAATTCGCCGACTTGATGTACAAAGTTATGACCTATGCGGGGACATCTACCAGTGATACGACAAAATCTCCGACGGGGATTGAAGTGGGTCTTGGGGTTCGTCCTACCGCGATCAACAAAATCTTTACGGAAGGGAGCTTGAAGCAGACGGATAATACACTCGATCTTGCGATTACGGGAAAAGGGTTTTTTAAACTTCAGCTTCCAAACGGAACGGAAGTCTATACTCGAAACGGATCGTTCAAAGTGGATCAGAACGGAACGTTGGTCAACTCGGACGGCTATACCGTTATTCCTGAAGTTGTAGTACCGGAAGATGCCACAAATATCAGTATCGGAGTCGACGGTATTGTCAGCGTTACCCAATCCGGACAAGCGCAAGCAACGCAAATCGGTCAGATCTCTTTGACCAGTTTTATCAATCCGGCCGGTTTGCATGCGATGGGGGATAATATCTTCGTCGAAACCGATAGCTCAGGTCAACCGGTTGAGGGGACTCCGGGAGAAAACGGTCTTGGAAATATCCGTCAGGGATTTGTGGAACTTTCAAACGTTCAATTGGTCGTTGAGCTCACCGATTTGATTACAGGGCAACGCGCGTACGATGCCAACTCCAAAGTTATTACCACCAGTGATGAAATGCTCGCAACCACCAACGGATTGAAACGCTAATAGACTCCTCTTACTCGGTGCTTACTAGAGCACCGACTCTTTTTTCTCTTCACTTCAGAAACTATTTTTCAAAACCATTTATTGTTCTATTTTGTACAAAAGAATGCATTAAGAGAAAGGGAATATAATTTTTGGATACCACGCTATGTAGGAGCTAACATGAATCTTGGAACCATAAAAAGCAAATTAACCCTTTTCTTTGCATTATTGATAGCAGGGTTTGCTGTCATTGCCTATTTGACCATGAAAGGGAACTCCGATGCGGCAAGAGCGGTAAAAAGGGTCGGTGACATAGGGAAACTGGAAACGTCCGAAGCGAAACTTATGATGAATCTAAGAGGGTATCAACTCCTTTTTGATGATCGTTTTGCCCAAAATTACGAGAAAGAGTATCTCTCTATTGTCGAAAATTTAAATGCACTTTCTGCGCAATCCCGTGCTGCGGAGGCAAAAGAACAGATCAAAGAGATATTGGCTCTGATCAAAGAATGGAAAGAGAGCAACAATGTACGAATGGACATTATCAAAAAATATAAAAAGGAGATCAACAGCGATGCGTTTTCTATCACGGAAGACGGGAAAAAATTAGCAACCCTTACGCGATTGTCAGCCGATCGATATAAAATTATCGAGGAAAAAATTTCTATTTTTAAAGAAGGGGTAGAAAAAAGGAATCTAAAATATATAAAAGACAGCTCCGTCTCCTCTGAAATAACGGTTGCACTTATTGTGATACTCTCTATCGGAACGTTTTTACTGGTGTTAAGATCAATCAACCGTTCCATTGCCGCCGCCAAAAAAGGGTGTGAGGAGATTATGAATACAAAAGACCTCACTAAAAAAATAGAAACAGGTACCAAAGACGAAATCGCCGAAACGATGGTATCTGTGAATATGCTGTTGCATGAACTCGCCGTAGCGATAGACGCTGCAAAAAGATCGGCAACCGAAAATGCCTCGGTGGCGGAAGAGTTATCCGCGACCAGTCTACAAATAGGCAAACGGACGGAAGACACCTCCAACGTTGTGGATGAGACCAAGCAAAGCTCAAATGCGGTAGCTGAACTATTGACCAATAGTGAAGATGAGTCCAAAAAAGCGGAAGTGGAGATCAATGAAGCGTCCCACGAAGTATCCGATGCCGCTAAAGATGTCTTGTCCGTCTCAGGAGCATTGCAACTTATCGTTGCCGAACAGATGGAGATGTCAGGACAGCTGGAGCGACTCTCTAGCGAAGCGGAGCAAATAAAAACGGTTCTCTCCGTTATCACCGATATAGCCGATCAGACGAATCTGCTGGCACTCAATGCCGCGATTGAAGCGGCTCGTGCAGGGGAACAGGGAAAAGGGTTTGCGGTGGTCGCCGATGAAGTGAGAAAATTGGCAGAGAGAACCCAGAAAAGTTTGACCGAAAGCAATGCTACCGTGTCAGTGATCGTTCAATCGGTTATGGATGTTACCGAGGCTATGTCGAAAAGTGCCAAAAAACTTGAAGAACTTGGGACTCGATCCAAAGCGGTCGAAACGACAATGAACAAAACGGTCACTATTATCGCGGATGCGGCGAAAATAGCCAATCAAACGGCAGAAGATGCCTCATTCGGGAATACAAAAACAAAAGAGGTGATTGATCAAATCAATACGATCAATAATTTATCTCTTACAAACGCTCGAAGTGTCGAAGAGATAGCGGCGGCGGCAGAACATTTGGCAAAACGGGCAGAGAGTCTCAGCCAATCATTAGATCAGTTTAAGACATCGTGATGAGTTACAATACTTTAACGCCTGAGGAGGAGTATGTTCTTCTCCATAAAGGGACGGAACGTCCTTACGGGGCAAATTATGAGACCTTTTTGCGAGAAGGAGAGGGCGTCTATATTTGTCGGCAATGTAATGCTCCTTTGTACACATCGGAACATAAATTTGATTCTCATTGCGGTTGGCCGAGTTTTGAGGATGAGATTGCGGGAGCGGTAAAACGAGTACCTGATGCTGACGGACGGCGTGTAGAGATTATTTGTGCCGCGTGCGGAGGACATTTGGGACATGTGTTTGTCGGAGAGCACATGACGGCGAAAAATACTCGTCACTGTGTCAACTATACATCCATAAAATTTCTATCAGATAAGTGAGACTCTATAGGGATTTAAAACTCTTTCAACTCTTATAGGCTATAATCCCCCTAATTTTACGTAACCATTAGGATTTTTGATGCAGAAAATTGAAGGTAAAGTTTGGAATTTCGGTAAAGACATCGATACCGACCTTATTATCGCCGCCCGTTATCTCAACACCTCAGACCCAAAAGAGCTTGCCAAGCACGTCATGGAAGATGCCGATCCGACGTTTGTGAGCAAAATGACTCCGGGTGACATCATTGTTGCCGATGAGAACTTCGGATGCGGTTCATCTCGTGAACACGCCCCTATCGCCCTTAAAGCAGCGGGTGTTGCTGCGGTTATCGCTCCGACGTTTGCCCGTATTTTTTACCGCAATGCGTTTAACATGGGATTGCCGATTTTCGAACTTCCTGAGAGTTTAGAGATCAAAGAGGGTGAATCGGTCAGTGTCGATATGGATGCGGGAACCATCACCAATACGACGAACGGAAAAGTGTACAACTTTATTCCGATTCCGCCGTTTATGCAGGAGTTGATCGCTGCAGGCGGTTTGATGAATTATGCAGAAGCTGAAATTGCGGCACGGGAGAAATAATTGATGAAAAGTTATAAAATTGCGCTTATTAAAGGGGACGGAATCGGTCCTGAGATCGTGGATGAAGCGGTCAAAGTTTTAGACGCGGTAGCGGCGTGCGAGAATTTGGAGTTTAACTACCAAGAAGCCCTTATGGGCGGATGTGCTTACGATGCTGTGGGCGATCCACTGCCGCAAGAGACGATTGATATTTCGCTCTCAAGTGATGCCGTATTGTTTGGTGCTATCGGCGGAGTTAAATGGGATACCCTCCCGAGAGAAAAACGTCCTGAGAGCGGATTGCTCCGTTTCCGAAAAGAGCTAGGGGTATTTGCTAACCTACGCCCTGCAAACGTCTATGATGAACTCGTCAATGCCAGTTCGTTGAAACCTGAGATCGTCAAAGGGGTCGATTTGATGGTTGTCCGCGAGTTGATCGGCGGGATCTATTTCGGAGAACCGAAAGGGCGAGATGAGAACCGCGGATGGAACACGATGGTCTATACCCGTCCCGAAATCGAGCGTATCGCCCATGTCGCATTTAAAATCGCGATGGAACGCTCTAAAAAAGTGTGTTCAGTCGATAAAGCGAACGTATTGGACGTAAGCCAATTGTGGCGTGAAGTGGTCGAAGAGGTGGCGAAGGAGTATCCGGAAGTGGAACTAAGCCACATGTACGTCGATAACGCGGCGATGCAGTTGATCCGTGATCCGAAACAGTTTGACGTTATTTTGACCGGAAATATTTTCGGTGACATTTTGAGTGATGAGGCGAGTATGCTCTCCGGTTCGATCGGATTGTTGCCATCGGCTTCGGTCGGTGCTGCAATCGGTGTGTATGAGCCGATCCATGGTTCTGCTCCGGACATCGCAGGGCAGGGGATCGCCAACCCTATCGCTACGATCGCGAGTGCTTCGATGATGCTTCGCTTCGCATTGGGTGAAAACCGTGCGGCGGATCGTATCGACTACGGTATCAAGCAAGCGCTTGCAGAGGGGTATCGCACGAAAGACATTGCGGGTTTTGATGCTAAAGAAGTTTGCTCTACCAGCGAGATGGGTTCTATCATCGCTAATTTTGCCGCAAAATGCAAACTCTAACTCTCGCCAATATTTACGAGCTTCAAGGGCTCAAAGAGGATGCCCTTGAAATTTACAAAGAGATTTTGAAAAAAGATCCCAATAATGCCGATGCTAAAATCGCTATTCGCCGACTCTCCGGCATGCGTAAAAAGTTTTTAGGGGTCAACAACGAAATGAAAACTTTTTTCATCGATATGGAAGAAGAGGCTGAATTTATCCAATTTGAAAGGTGGTTATTGCGCGCATGGAACTAAAAGATGTTATTTTATCCACATTAGCCGAGATTGAAGAGCTGACCACCGCCCCTGAACCGATAGAAAAGTCTCATAAAGCGAAAGAAGAAAAACCGTTCCCAAAAGAAGAGTCTATCGTTGTTCAGCCAAAACCGATGATCGAAACGGTTGAAAAAGTGATAGAGACGGTACACGTCGTCCGTGATGATGAAGCACGAATGTTAGAGGGGATACGCGAACGATTATTGGTTTTGTTCGAAGGATTTCAGTCCCCCAATAACAAACAGATCGAAGCCAAAGTCGATTTGACACTCAACTTTTTTGAATATCTGCTTGCCACGATTGATAATCGTTTGGAAACTATAAAAGAATCATAAACGCGTTTTTAGATGAGGATGAATGAATGACTGAACACTACCGTGTATTGATCGATTGTAATGACGAAAAAGGGCTGGTATACAAAGTATCAGGGGTCTTTTTTAACCGCAACCTGAACATTATTTCCAACAACGAATTTGTAGACAAGGCACACAATAAATTTTTTATGCGCAGTGTTGTCGCCGGTGAAATTTCTCCCGATATGCTGGAAAATGAACTGCGTGCCGTTCTCCCCTCTTATGCTCATCTCGAAGTGATCGCACCGCGTAAAAAACGGGTAGTCTTGATGGCGACTAAAGAATCACATGCGTTAGGGGATATTTTGATCCGATACGAAGCGGGTGAACTGGATTGCCATATAGTCGGAGTTGTCTCCAATTATAATTTACTTGAACCGTTGGTTTCCAAATTCAATATCCCTTTTTATACCGTGTCGCACGAGGGGTGTGATCGTGATGAACATGAACGTCGTGTACTAGAACAGCTCGGTGCGCTCGGCGAGATCGATTACATCGTATTGGCAAAATACATGCGGATATTGACTCCCCGATTTGTCGAAGCGTATGAGGATAAAATCATCAACATCCACCACTCGTTTCTTCCTGCATTTATCGGAGCCAATCCGTATAAGCAAGCGTATGAACGGGGTGTAAAAATTATCGGTGCGACGGCTCACTTTGTCAATAACAATTTAGATGAAGGGCCGATTATCGCCCAAGACGTAATCCATGTCAACCACGCACACGGTTGGGAAGAGATGCAACGTCAAGGGCGTGATGTCGAGAAAATCGTCCTCTCCAAAGCCCTTAAATTGGCATTGGAAGATCGAATTTTTGTCCATACCAACAAAACGATTATTTTCTAAATGTTTAACATCGTTTTAGTTCATCCGCAGATTCCGAATAACACGGGTGCCATCGGACGGCTTTGTGTCAATACAGGCTCTTCGCTCCATTTGATTAAGCCTATCGGTTTTGACATCGATGAAAAAGCGGTGCGACGGGCAGGTCTGGATTATTGGCATAAAATTGATTTGCATGTCTGGGAGAATATCGATGAGTTTATGGAAGCTCATCCGACGAGGGATCGTTTTTTCTTTGCGACGACTAAAACCGACCGACCTTATTTCGAACATCCGTTTCAAGAGGGGGATTACCTCTTTTTCGGAAGTGAAACCGCAGGGATCCCCGCGGAGATATTAGAAGCGTATCCCGCACAGACGATGACGATTCCGATGACCAAAGAGGGGCGAAGTCTCAATCTGGCGATTAGCAGCGGCATCATCCTCTATGAAGCGATCAAACAAAATTTTAACTCTTACCGAAAGATGATGTAACATGATGCAAATACTTGATACGATGGTAATCGTACTATTCGTTCTTTTTTTAGTTTATATATTTAGAGGCTATCATCTTTCCCGTTTGGATAAAATGGAAAAAGAAGATCAAGATAGAAATAGTTAGACTAAAAAATCTTCTCTGCCCAGATTCCCATTTTTCGCTCAAATTTATCCATCCATCCGTTTGCTTGGCGAATTACTTTTGCCATTGTCAGCTCCTTGACTTAAATTAGGCAAATCGTAGAATAATTTTGAAAATAGTTTAAATAATATGACATTTTGCAATATAAATTCTTTTTTTGTGTCATAATACCTACAATAACACATCGATAATTCAAAAGGATTACAATATGAAAACATTCAGTGATATTGTCGAGACTATAAAAGATATTGTCTCTTCGGAGTTTCCCGAAAAAAAAGTGTTTGATAAAGATGTCGCGGATATGCTTGAGATAACGCAGATGAATTTTGCTACGATGAAAAAACGTAATAAGATCCCTTTTAACGAATTGCTTGATTTCTGTGCCAAGCGCTCTATTGCTATTAACTGGTTGCTTTACAATCAGTCTCCTGAGAGTCTTATAGAACCGACCAACCGTTTTTATATGGTACGTTATTTCTCTTCGGTCAACGCCTCAGCAGGGGGAGGCGCCGATAATGAAGAATTGGAATATGAACCTCTGATGCTCGAAGATAATTTTGTCCTCTCCTTGGGAGGCGAAAAAGAGCTACGTCATATTGAAGCGATAAACGTATCGGGTGACTCGATGGAGCCGTCGTTCAGCTATAACGACATTATTTTTATCAACCGTTCAAAAACCGATATTAGCCGTGGCGGTATTTTTACGATTCGCACCGAACACGGACTCTTTATTAAACGATTGCAAGTTCGGATTGATGGTAAACTTGATATTATTTCAGATAACAAAGACTATCCGACCTATGTCGCCCGAAAAGATGAAGTAGAAATTATCGGAAGAGTAGTAGGGCGATTCGGCGGAGTCGAATAAAAGTGGAATTTTAATGAAAACAACGTATTGGATGAGCGGGATATTGTTAATGGCATTGGGGGGATGTAGTACCCATACCCCTGTCTCTGAGCCTCAACCCAAACCATTGGCTTTGCTTTCCAAAAATGACACTAATCAAAGTGCTTTATCTGATCCTTTTTGCTGTATGCTTCCCCAAGATCTTGATGTCAAACTTCCCGAATACGGTCCGAAGGTAAATGATTTGGAACGATATGAACAAACAATGGCCCCCTATGTAGAGTTAAATGGCGCAGATAGGGAAAATTTACTTGATGTCCAAATGACTTTTGATGAACGTTATTTTTCACCGTGGAGCTACACCAATACCCCTCAAAAAGTGCAAGAGGTCTCATGGCCGTTACGTGCATTTCGTGGAGGATACGGAAACAATCTGGTGCCTGTAGCACCCTCATGGTTTGAGGGGATAAAAAATCAGTCTAATTTCGAAAGCTATGGCTCTATCAATCAAAAAGCTATTACCCTTAAATGGATGAATATACGGGCTTTTCCAACGGACAAGCCTCTTTATAAAGATCCGTCTAAAGCGGGAGACGGTTATCCGTTCGATCTTCTTCAAAACAGCAGCGTCAACTACAATGAACCTATCTTTGTCTCCCACACCTCGAAAGACGGAGCATGGAGTTATATATTTACCAACAATGCTTCGGGCTGGGTACCGAGCGATGGGGTAAGTATCATTAGTGATGCGACAGCCTTACGGATCAAAAAATCAGAACGGGTGTTTATTACCGAAGATAATATCGCGTTGTATGACGCGAACAATCGATTTGTATCGTATTCTCGTATCGGAATGGTTTTGCCCTTAGAGAGAGAAGAGGGGGAATATTATTATGTTAAGGCGGTTGATTTTAACAACACGATTAAAATTTTATCTCTCCCTAAACACTCAGCACATATCGGTGTTAGTCGCTTTAACAAAAACGATTTGATCTCAGTCGGAAACCATCTCCTCAAAAATACCTACGGCTGGGGCGGTATGTACGGTGAGAGGGACTGCTCTTCGATGATACGAGATTTTATGACCCCGTTTGGTATTTGGCTCCCTCGAAATTCCGCCTCTCAAGCACGTAAGGGTGAGGTTGTCTCTTTTGTCGGCTTGAGTAATGATGAAAAACTCTCCTTGATCAAAGAGAAAGGGGTTCCGTTTGAGACGATTATCTATCTCAAAGGGCATGTTTTGTTGTATGTAGGTACCTATCAAGAGAGCGTTATGGTGATGCATAATTTTTGGGGTATTCGAACGGTCGATAAAATGGGGAATAAAGGGCGTCATATTATCGGTAAAGCGGTAATCAGTACTTTGGAATTGGGCGCAGAGTTGGAAGAATTTGATCCGACGATGAAATTACTGTCGCGTGTAGAGAGCATGAATATTTTTACTAAACCACCCGTCTTCCTTGCGCGACAAGGAAAAACTGGGATGAAAAAATAACTTTTTCTAAAAACTATCCTCGAATATCGAGCAATGAGCCGTACATCTCATCTTGGGTTCGGATTGCCTGAACATTCGATTGAGCTGTTTTTTCAATGGTAACTTGCTCGCTCAACTCTTTGGAAAGATCAGTTTGAGATTTTTCGCCACCCTTTGAGGATGCTGTTTCCGTATTGGCTTTGGTTCCGCCGTTTTGTGTTTCACTAATCGTTGTTTCTTTTGGGACAAAGCGATCGGTATTGACGTTTGCGACATTGTTAGCATTGTTATTCATCCATGTCTGATTGGACATGATGGAAGAGACGTTTGAGCTTATCATCTAAAGCTCCTTGTATATCAGATAATAAAAGTATAATCCCCACCACCTTAAGGGAGATAGGGGATTTAAAATTAGTCGAATTAGTGTAAATCGGCGTTGAGTTTCACTTCACGGGTTGAGCGGCGGATGAGGAGTTGCCCAGTAGTCGAGTCTTGGCGGTAGTGGATACCGTTTAATCCAACCAAATCTTTCCCTTTGAAACTCGACCCACTGAGAGTTTTAGAGGGGTTCGCTTCTTGGATTTTTGCAAGTTCTTCGGCACTTACCGCAAACTTGGTTCCCGCCAATACAGCGATCCCCGCATCGACGATACAGCCATCACCCAGAGCGATACCCGTTACTGAGTTTGCACCCAAAAGGGTATTTTTACCGATAGTAACGGGGATCCCATCCGTTCCGCTGAGAACTCCGAGAATCGAAGCCCCTCCACCGACGTCTGAGCCATCACCCACAACCGCAGAGCTTGAAATACGTCCCTCTACCATGCTGACACCTGTGGTTCCTGCATTGAAGTTCACATAGCTCGCTCCCGGCATGATCGTCGTTCCTGCATGGAGCTGTGCTCCGAAACGGACTTTTGAATCATCCAATACGCGGGTATTGTTGGCCGGGATGATGTGCTGGAGATAGCGAGGGAATTTATCAACGAAATCGATTTTCGGATACTCGTTGGCAAATTTGAGTTCGATCTCATTTTCACGGAGCCATTCAAGCTCGATCGGTTGACCGTCCGACCATGCAACGTTGTGCAATGCACCAAATGCACCGTTAAGGTTGAGTGAGCGAAGAGTCGCTTTCGATGTCGAGAGACCATAAAGTTTGAGATAGGTTCCCTCGACACTCGTGCACGCTGAGTCGTTGAAAAGGATGACAAGACGGAATTCGCCATCGCGCATACCGCGTTCTTTGATTTGGTTGTACAGGGCTGAGATCACTTGGATATTTTTGTGTGCATCGCCGAACGCTTCGTCGGCATACGGGGTAAAGGCATTCAAACACCCCTCTAAAAATTTCAGTGTTACGGGGATGATCACTTCATCAGCGGTAAAATCGATATTAAACCCTTGCTCTTGAGCGCTTTTAATAAAGATTGCCGCACTGCCGAAATTCTCGTTCCAGTTGATGTGCGGGAATGTAGCTTGGAGGATTTTATCGCTATCGAGTTGACCGAAATCAACACGGCAAATACCGAATGCGAGAGGATTTTTGTATCCTGTGGTGTTTTGAATCTCTTGAACACACGCTTTGAAAGCGGCTTCGGTCTCTAAAATTTCCATATTTTCTCTCTTGGTGTAAAATTAATAAGGAATTTTACCACAATCGCCTATGGATGGGTTGAATGTTGCGTGTTATACTACTACATATTATTACTTGGAATGTTTATGGAACAATGGATTAGTTTATTAAAAGCGAATGATTATCTCGGGATTAAAAAATATCTGAAAAACGGCGGTAACCCAAACGCACACGAAGATAACGGCGAATCGGTGATTTGTTTTGCGATGCGGTACCGTTGCGATGCGGAGATTATCGATCTGTTGATTGAAAGCGGTGCCGATCTCAGCCATATCGATAATGAAGGGGTTAGCGTATTTGATGTTGCCGTTACCTACAATAACCTCACCATGATCGAGCGGTTGTTGGAGGGGGGATTTGATCTGAGCACGCCTACCCGCAAAAGCGGGTTTACGCCGCTTATGGGTGCGGTATGCTACGGTCGGATCGATGTGGTAAAGAAATTGCTTGAAAAAAAGGTGGATATAAGTGCGAGGGATAATCACGGTTTCACCGCATTCGATTATGCCCGTAAAATGCACAAAAAATCGATTTTAACACTGTTGCAGGGGGAGATGGATGGAACAGATTAAAACCTTTTTACTGCTCGGTAGCCTCAGCGTACTGCTCGTATTTATCGGCGGATACCTCGGCGGTCAAGGGGGGATGGTGATTGCGTTGGTAATGGCTGGGGGGATGAACTTTTACGCCTATTATTTCTCCGATACGATGATTTTAAAGCACTATAACGCCCAAGAGGTGGATCCACGTGAGGCACCGATGCTCTATCGCGTCGTAGAGCGTCTGGTAGAGCGTGCTGATATACCGATGCCGAAAGTCTATATCATCCACGATCATATTCCCAATGCGTTCGCCACGGGGCGCAATCCCGCTCATGCGGCGGTCGCGATAACGACGGGACTGCTCGAACTATTGAATGAAGATGAAGTGGAGGGGGTTATGGCACATGAGCTCTCGCATGTACGTCATCGCGATATTCTCGTTGCGACCATAGCGGCGACGATAGCGGGTGCAGTTGCCTTTATCGCTAATATGTTGCAGTTTGGGGCAATGTTCGGGAACCGTAACCGTAACGGCAATCCGATTTTGATGATCGTGATGGCGATTTTGCTCCCCATAGCGGCCAGTATCATCCAAATGACGATCAGTCGTTCGCGGGAGTTTATGGCGGATGCAGGGGCGGCATATCTCACCGGACATCCCGAATGGCTTCAAAACGCTTTGATCAAGCTCTCGAACTACAATGCGCGGGGAGAAGTTCACGGAGCCACACCGGAGAATGCCCATATGTTTATTATCAGCCCGTTTGACGGTAAAAATATTTCGTTTGGAAATTTGTTTCGTACCCATCCGACGACGGAGCAGAGATTGGAACGTTTAGAGGCGTTAAAAGGGGAAGTGTCACCGAGAGAGAACAAACTCTACGAGCGTCATTACCGGTAGAAGCGTTTTATTCGGATTCGATTTTTAGGGTGAAATGGGGT
>NZ_DASUIQ010000003.1:0-19093 GCF_036279695.1 Sulfuricurvum sp. | reverse complement strand
TATTCATATTGTTCTCCCTACTAAAAAATCTCTCGTCACATTCAATGCATAATCAAATTCTTCTTCACTTACATCATCCATCTTTTGCATAATAAAAGTGTGATCCGGAATAATAGCGGTTAATGCCTTACCGATACGCTTTTTATCGTTTTTCATCGCCTGCAACAAACGTTCTCGATCAAAATGACCATCTTCAAGACTAAGCGGTATATTTGGGGTAAAGAGCTTTTCATTAAGATGATCAAATAACTCTATACTCATCCATCCCCGTTTCAAAGAAACAGCATTGGCAAAAATCATCCCCACGGTTACTGCGATACCATGCGGAACATAATAATCAGTTACCGTCTCAAGCGCATGACCTAAACAGTGCCCGTAATTAAGCAAATTTCGTCGCCCCTGATCAAATTCATCACCTTCCATATAGGAAAGTTTGACGCGCATATTCTCTTCGATCAACGGCAATAGCTTAGTACGATCCTGTTTCGCTTTCTCGATCGTTTCTATAATCTGATCAAAGTTTTTATTTTTTTCTTCTTTCATCAATTGAAACTTGATCGTTTCACCGATTCCGCTGTAAAAATCAAGCGGTGTCAGTGTTTGTAAAAAAGCGGGATTAATATAGATTTTGGACGGTGGATAGAATGTTCCCAGCAAGTTTTTAAACGATTTAAAATTAATCGATGTTTTACTTCCGATACAACTGTCTGTTTGTGCTAAAAAAGTTGTGGGTACAAAAATCCAGTTAACCCCTCGATAGAGTGTCGAAGCGATAAAACCGGTCAAGTCCTGTGTAATTCCTCCGCCGATCGAAATCACGGTCAGATTTTTTTTGGCTGCTTGCGCAATAATCTGCTCAATCAAAGTACCAGCATAATCGAGTGTTTTATTCTCTTCGATGGCATCAAACAAAATAACTTCATCGCGTTTAAATACGGCATCGAATTGATCGCGATAAAGTGTGGCAACATTGCGATCAATCATAACGCATTTGTGTTCTATCTCTCTGAACGAATTTAAAAAATCAAAACTATCTTCAAATGAAACCGTATAATCTCTGAGATTCGAATGTATCTGCAATGATGTCATGCCAGAAATCCTCCATCGATAATGATCGTCTGCCCTGTTATGTAAGTGTTATCCGATGAAATTAAAAAAGCGACTGTTTTTGCAATTTCATTAGGCTCAGCAAAGCGTCCCAAGGGGATTGTTGCTTTGATTTTTTGTTGTTCTTCGGGTGGAACATTCTTTTGGGTTAATTCGGTATTGACATATCCAGGACACAGCGAGTTCACCAAAATATTATGTTCACCCAACTCTCGCGATAGTGCTTTTGTTACTCCATTAAGAGCAAATTTTGTTGCGGAGTACAATGTTCGATTCTCTTTTGATCGTATTCCCCAAATAGAGCTTATATTGACTATTCTCCCCGATCCGGCAGCTTTCATTGAAGGGACTACTTCTCGAATCAATGCAATCGGTCCCATTAGATTCGTCCCTAGCATCGTGTCCATATCATCATCACTGATACTATCGACAGCTCCGAGAATATTGATTCCAGCATTGTTAATCAAAATATCAATGGTAGGATGTTGTGCGCAATAATTTTTGATAGACTCCCTAGATGAGAGATCAAGATCATGGTGGGAGGGAGTTAATAGATCATAAATATTTTGTTCTCTTACTAGATCGGCAATTGCTTTGCCGATCCCTTTGGATGCTCCGGTAATAAGAACAGTTTGCTTATTCATCGATGGTCTTTACAATCATGTTGGCATTAAATATTTCTCGATCTAAGAAAGGAAACATATCTTCCAACGGTTTAGAAACCATTCGCCCATCCGGTTTCGCTTCAGAAGAGAGTTTCGGTTCCATCTTTTCCGTCGGACTGAGCATCACTTCACACACTACCGGTCCCTTCATAGCAAGGACTTTGGATATATCATTGGCAAGGTCGTTTTGATTGTCAATTTTATAGGTTGTAAAGCCGTATGCCTGAGCGATTTTAATCGTATCGGGGCAGCTAATACCGCTTTCATGGGTTGAACCGACATAGTGCCCTTTGAAAAAGCCCCCTTGGGTATTGCGGATAGAGATATAGCCGTCATTGTTGAGGACGAACAGTTTAATCGGGAGCTGATTGTGGATAATCGTTTGGAATTCTTGGATATTCATTTGTAAACTTCCATCGCCCGTCACACATATCACATCATGCTGATCATTCGCATAGCATGCTCCGATAGCAGCAGGCACATCGTATCCCATCGATGCACAACCGGAATTTACCACCACTTTTTGGTTTTTTCGTAAACGCAAACTCTGGTAAGATGCTACACAGGCTGTACCGTTTCCGAAAACAAAAATATCGTCATCTCTTGAAACGTTTGAAAATACATCATAAAAATTATACGAATCTACTACGTCGTTAACCACTTGACGCTCAGGTGTAATCGTAGGAAAATCACGGCGATAGTGCTGACATCGTTCAATCCATTCACGATATGATGGTAATTTGGCAGAATCAATCGCTTCTAATAACTCGCTACAAAAAACTTTGGCATCCGCTTCAACCGGTATATCAATTTCTACCGTATGTTTTTTTAACTCATTCGGATCAATGTCAACCACAATTTTCTTTGCTTCACGGGCAAAAAATTCCCAGTTATAACTAACCACCCGAATATTGAGTCTTGCACCGATGGTGATAATCAAATCACTGTTCTGAACTACAAAATTTCCGGCACGATGTCCTAATGATCCCGAACGTCCAAAATAAAACGGGTCATCGTCTTTGACAATATCATAACGGGCAAATGTAGCAATCACTGGGATGTTAAGTGTCGATGCCAGTTTTCGGAATTGTTCCACCCCCCCTGCGAGTGTAATACCATTTCCGGCAATGATAACTGGACGTTTTGCATTTTTAAGAGCATCGATTACTGTATCAATCTGGCAATCATACAGAGGTTCATTAGGGGGAGTAAACCCTATCAGTTCATCCTCTTCGACCATTGCACCCTGTATATCAAGCGGTACATCGATCCATACGGGACCCGGACGACCGTGTTTCGTCCAATAAACCGCTTCCTCTAAATGAGCACGGATTTTATTTTTATCCCTCACCATCACGGCGTATTTGGTAATCGGTTTGACAATATCGACGATATTGATCTCCTGATCACCGATCTGACGGAGATTGAGTTCTGGTTGAGAGGCAATCGTTGTTTCAAATTTCACCTGACCTGAGATAATAAGCATCGGAATCGAATCAACCCATCCGCCCATCACGCCCGTAATTGCATTCGTCCCCCCAGGGCCCGTAGTGACAATGGCAATACCAATTTTATTGCTCACACGAGCAAACCCTTCAGCAGCAATTGCACACGCCTGTTCATGGTGATTACATGCATATTTTAACCCACTGTTCTTGCCGATTCCGTCGATAATATGCATATTTCCGCCACCGGAAACGAGGAAGACGGTTTTAGCTGTATCATTATGATCTGCTAAAAATTGGGCGATGTAATCGGCTACGCGGATACTCATTTTACAAACTCCCGAATCTTAGAAACCATATATCCGATAGCATCATCACCCATCCCAGGATAAAGGCCAATCCAAAAACTGTCATTCATGATTTTGTCGGTATTGGGTAAATCACCGATAACACGATAATCACTCCCCTCTACCATACTATCAAACATCGGATGACGGAGCATATTTCCGGCAAAAAGGTTACGAGTTTGGATATTGGCATTTTCCAAATGTTCTACGAGTTCATTACGACTAAAAGTGACACCATCTGCAAGCGTGATCATAAATCCAAACCAGCTCGGATCGCTTTTAGGTGTTGCGGAATTTAGAATCAATGCATCAATTCCACTCAATCCTTCGTAAAGTTTAGAGAAGTTTTCTTTCCGTTTTTCGACAAACGTCGGAAATTTTTCGAGTTGTGCAACACCGATAGCGGCTTGCATATCGGAGACTTTGAGGTTGAAACCGAAATGACTATAGACGTATTTGTGATCATACCCTTTTGGCAAGCTTCCAAAACTCTGAGAAAAACGGCATCCACAGGTATTATCTATACCGCTCTCACACCAGCAGTCACGTCCCCAATCACGCATAGAAAGCATAATCTTTTTGAGCAGCGGATTATCGGTATAGGTCGCACCCCCCTCACCCATCGTCATATGGTGTGGAGGATAAAAGCTTGATGTCCCTATGTCACCCCATGTCCCTGTCGGCTTACCTTCATACGTTGAACCAAGGGCATCGCAATTGTCTTCGATCAGCCAAAGATTATGTTTATCACAAAACTCTTTGACTGCACGGAGATTAAAAGGATTCCCAAGAGTATGCGCGATCATCACGGCTTTGGTTTTTGGGCTCAATGCTTTTTCTAACTGTGTCGTGTCGATGTTAAAATGGGTCAACTCCATATCGACGAAAACGGGGACAGCTCCGTATTGGACGATAGGCGCAACCGTTGTCGGAAAACCTGCGGCTACGGTTATTACTTCATCACCGCGTTTGACTTGTCGCTCTTTTAATAGAGGAGAGGTAAGGGCGTAAAAAGCGAGCAAATTTGCCGAGCTTCCACTGTTCACCAAGAATGCCCATCGAACACCGAGATAGTCCGCGAGCTTTTTCTCAAATTGCTTCGAATAATCACCGTATGTAAGCCAAAAATCGAGGGAGCTATCCACTAGATTGATCATCTCATGTTCGTCAAAGACACGACCCGCATAGTTGACACGGCTTTTGCCGGATACAAACGCTTTGGTCTGCATCGGTTTGTGCACTAATTCATAGTACTCTTTTGTTTTTTGCAATATTTCATTTTTAAGCTGTTCGGCTGGAGTCATTTTATCCTCTTGTCCATAATAAATTTTTTGCTTTTGCATCAGCAATATAGGTCTCTAAGTTTTCGGCAGTAATAATCCTATTGCTTTCATAATAATTTTTATACCATTTTACCGTCTTTTCAAAAGTTGTTTCACTATCCCAAACATCTTTCCATTTTAAACGGATATGGGCTTTTGAACAATCGAGTTTTAATAGATTCGCTTCATGAAGTTGATGGGGATCGCGATGGATTTCATAATCAATTTTATCCCAATGTTTTTTGACATGGTTTACGACCTCTTCGACCGTAATGCTTCCCTCATCGCTGGGACCAAAGTTCCATGCTTCACCAAATTCCACTTTCTCTTCTAACAACTTTTGCCCAATAGCCAAATAGCCGCTCAACGGTTCGAGAACATGCTGCCACGGACGGGTCGCATTAGGATTTCGGATGCTCACCTTTTTCCCCTGTGATACTGAGAGCATAATGTCGGTCATCAGACGATCTTTTGCCCAATCGCCACCCCCGATAACATTACCGGCACGGCACGATGCCAAAAGAGTGTTATGTGATTTTTTATATTCGGCAGGATTAAAATAAGAGTTCCGGTACGAGTTGGCAAGCAAATCGGCACACCCTTTGGAAGAGCTATAGGGATCATACCCTCCCATCGGATCATTTTCACGGTATCCCCAGACCCATTCGCGGTTTTCATACGCTTTATCACTGGTGATATTGACAATCGCTTTGACACTGTTTGCACGACACGCTTCGAAAACTTTTAGCGTTCCTATCACATTGGTTTCATACGTTTCAATAGGATTTTCATAGGAGAGTCGCACCAAAGGTTGAGCGGCGAGATGAAAGACGATATCGGGTTTATACGTTTCAATCGTTGTGTTAAGATGCTCTAAATCACGAATATCTCCTATAGTCGAAACAATATTGAGATTAAGCAAAGAAAGATGATTAGGTTCAGTTGGTGCGGCTAATGAGTAGCCGATAACTTTTGCACCCATTTGTTGAAGCCAAAATGATAACCAAGAGCCTTTAAATCCGGTATGACCGGTTACTAAAACCGTTTTATTTTTATAAATACCGCTAAAGAGGGTCTCCATTACCAAACTTTCCACGGAGCTTTTTTGGTATCCCATAGCTTATTTAAATCGGTTTTATCTTTTAAACTATCCATCGGTTTCCAAAAACCGCGATGTTTATAGGTCATAATTTCACCCTCTTGTGCCAATGTTTGAAGAGGAGCTTGTTCGAATACGGTACTATCACCATCTAAGATATAGTCAAAAACTTTTGGTTCACAAACAAAAAACCCGATGTTAACCCATCCGCCATCACCTTTTGGTTTTTCTAAAAAATTAGTCACTTGACCATTTTCTTCAATATTTAATGCTCCAAAACGCCCCTCAGGCTGAGTGGAACACATGGTCATCGCTTTGCCGTGCGACTTATGGAACTTAACAAGATCATCAATATTAATATCACTTACTCCATCGCCATAGGTAAGCATAAATGGGTCATTTCCTATAAAATCCTGCGCCCGTTTTACACGACCACCTGTCATAGTCTCCAACCCAGTATCGAGTAAGGTTACTTTCCATGGTTCACTAGAGTTATTAAGAACTTCCATTCTTCCGTTTTGCATATCAATTGTTACATCACTTTGATGCAAAAAATAGTTAGCGAAATACTCTTTGATATAATAGCCTTTGTATCCCAAAAGAATAACAAAATCATTAAATCCATAATGACTATAAATTTTCATAATATGCCAAAGAATAGGCTTTCCGCCAATTTCAACCATCGGTTTTGGTCTGATGTCGGTCTCTTCACTCAAACGTGTTCCGTATCCACCGGCTAATAATAAAACTTTCATGATTCCCTTTGTTTATTTTAACATTTTCAGTTATTTTTTGATCATCTATCTACCGCTCTGTTACTAAGAAATGTTACCGTGTTTACAATTTAAGTTTTCTTTAACACGAAGAAGATGACTTCCCGTAATCCCGACAAGATATAAACATGAGTTCTAAAGTTTTTTTACAGTAAAATCAGTCTTTGATGAAGGATATAAATGAAGGATATGAAGTCTATGTATATTGGTGCAATTATAATCAATCGGCTCTCTAAAATTTTAGGTATTTTAGTCAAAGCTTTGAGCTATATTTTTCATTTCTTTTTTAAAAACAAACGTTTTACGATTCCGGAGTACAGTCAAGCGCTTATCTCAGGAAAAGAGTCTGTTATTCCAAAAATCATCTGGCAGACGAATTATTCCAACAATGTTACCCTACCCATTTATGTCAATTATCTTTTCAACCGACTGATTTCACCCGATTGGGAATACCGATATGTCAGCACCGAAGCACGTTTAGAATTTATCAAAACACATGCCTCACAGAGAATGGCTCACGCCTTTGAACAATTAACGGACGGTGCTTCTCAAGCCGATTTCTGGAGACTTTTTACTTTGAACTATTACGGCGGTGTCTATATGGACATCGATGCCCACGCGGTATGGCCCCTCTCAAACATGATTAAGCCAGAAGACAAAGAGCTCTTTTTGATGACCAAACATAACTACAGCAACTACTTCATAGCGAGTGCAAAAGAGAATTCCTATCTGCAAAAAGCACTCGATCTTATCGTCGATAATATAGAGCAAAAAAATATCAACGGCGGAGTATATGAATTAACCGGACCGACTGTCCTCAACCGAGCAATCGGAGAAGATAACGTCAATCATCGCCACAATAAATACACCTGTATCCAAGGGAGTTTTACCAACGAGTTTTTTCAATACATGGACAAACCTCGCGGAAAATGGATACATGCAAAAAAAGAGGATCTATTAAAATGAATCGAAAAAAAATTTTAGTAACAGGCGGAGCCGGATTTGTCGGCAGCCATCTATGCGAAAGACTCTCCAAAAATCCAAATTATGACGTGTACAGTTTGGATAATTACTTCACGGGAAGTGAAGCCAACCATGTCCCGAATGTCACTTACATCAAAGGTGATACGGCCCAAATCAGCGAGCTAATTACCTTTAACCCCGACATGGTATATCACCTCGGAGAATACAGCCGAGTCGAGCAAAGCTTTGATGATATTGAGAAAGTATGGCGCTACAATAAAGACGGGATTTTTGCCGTTTTGGAGTTCGTCCGCAAAGCAGGATGCAAAATTCTCTATGCCGGAAGCTCAACCAAATTCGGAGACGGAGGGCTAGGTCGCAGTGCGTCACCGTATGCTTGGACGAAAGCCACTAATACCGAACTGGTTATGAACTACGGAGCGTGGTTCAATGTCCCGTATGCGATCACCTATTTTTACAACGTCTATGGTCCGCGCGAAATACAGACTGGGAAATACGCAACTTTGATCGCTTTGTTCAAGGAAAAAATGAAAAATGGAGAAGCCTTAAGTGTCGTTACCCCCGGAACGCAAAAAAGAAACTTCACCCATATCGATGACATTATCGACGGTCTTGTACTGGTTGGCGAAAACGGGTATGGAGACGAATTCGGTATCGGCAGCCCCGAAGCGTATTCGATACTCGAAATCGCTCAAATGTACGGTGGAGAAATTGCAATGCTTCCGGAACGCAAAGGGAACCGTATGACTGCGGATGTCATCAGTGCAAAAACGGAAGCGCTAGGTTGGTCTCCGAAACGAACTATTAAAGATTATATAGAAGAGTGCAGAAAAAACGGATGGCAATAAAGACTTTTCCTGCCTCAACCATCATTATCTCCGTTTACAAAGATACTGAAGCGCTAGGTCTGATTTTGGATAGTCTTACAAATCAAACGTATCCTGTGGATCAGATTATCGTTTCTGAAGATGGAAATTCTAAAGAGATGGAAACATTTGTTGCATCGTATACGCAACGGCTTAACAATATACTGCATTTGAGTCAATCCGATGATGGGTGGCGGAAAAATCGTGCGCTAAATCGTGCTATTGTTGCCAGCAAAGGGGAATATTTAATCTTTATAGATGGAGATTGCATCCCATATCCTCAATTTATCGAAGAACATCTCAAACTTCAAGAACCCAATAGTGTTCTGTGCGGTCGGAGAAGTGAACCTGGAGCATATTTTAGCGCCCTATTAAGAACACGAAAAATTAGCAGCAAAGAGTTCACACAACGTTATATAATCAATTTTTTTGCCCTTAAACAAGATCATATTCGCCATTATGACGATGGTTTATATTTCGGAGCCGGAAGTTTTTTATTCAGCCTTATTCGAGGATCGAATAAAAAAGAAAATCACATTGTAGGATGTAATTTTTCGTGCTACAAAAGTGATCTACTCCGTATTAATGGTTTTGATGAAGATTTTACAATGCCGACGACAGGAGAAGACACAGATATTGAGCGCCGAATGCGCCTGTTGGGGATCAAAATGAAATCATGCCGAAACGCAGCCAATGTTATCCATTTGGATCATAAAAAGATTTTTAATCCGAACATTTCTGAAGAAACTCTAAAGCTTATGCAATTAAAAAAAGATCTGTTTTTTTGTAAAAACGGGGTAGACAGCCACACCTCATAACTTTTATAAACATCGCTATCTACTTGGATTCTAACCATTCAAGATGCTTAACAGCTGCCTCAAATACCATCTCGACGCTGGGATTTCCTCCATTTTTATCAAATACAATGTCATGAACCGTATCTCTTGGCCAATAACGGAATAAACTTGTTGAGTTGAAGATACCTAACGTTGGCGCATTTACCGAAATGGACATATTTCGGACCCCCGTATCGTTGGCAATCACCATAGATGATTGACCTAAAAAAGGGAGTACATGCTCCAAATCAAGCGGTGTTTGTTGGGTTACATTCGAATATTTGGAGAGCAAAACGATCATTTCATCTGATTTTTCATGTGCTCCAATTCCATCCATAAGTACGTGTGAATGATTAGGATACTGTTCTGCCATTTTACTAATCAAAGAGACAAAAGAGTCCTTTGGCCAACATTTACTCTCCATGGATGCACTAAAAAAATAGCAGATATACGGATGTTCCGTATCCTTAAAATATTTCGGAAAAGCATAATCAAATGGTCGTTTTCCTCGTGCACCGAAAACATACGCAAAATGAAGCATATTTTCTGTTTCGAGAAACAAGTCCGAACGCTGTAAAACGATGTTGAATAGAAACTTCCGATACGCTCGGTACGGAAATCCCATCTTAAATTTGGCTTTGTTAAACATAACCGTCCACATTGACAATGCGCTATCGCATAAATCCATAATAATGTCATGTTCACCCAATGCTTTTATTTGCTTAAAGCGATCCCAATTTGATGTTTTTTTCCCATCTCTTTTTTTATACACAACATGAACCCGATCGACAAGATCAACAGGGGCACCATATTGATAACTATCAATCAAACTAAGTGTCAATGATGCATTAGGGAAAAGTTCACGTAATTCACGTAGCAATGGACGTAATACAACCTGATCCCCGATGGCTCCATGCCGAATAATCGCAATCGATCGGATCTGTTCATGAGACATTTTCTCTGCACGCTTACGTGCTTTATTAGTTGAGTAGCCCCCTTTAGTCCATAACCACAAATACATTTACATTTCCCCGTTTAACATAGTGAATAGTTTTTCAAACTGTTTTTGACTTTCAAATCTATCGAGTGCTTTGGTTTTTCCCGCAATAGCCAAGCGATCTCTTCTCTCAGTATCGTTGCACAATTCCGTGAGCTTCAACGTTAAATCTGCCACATTACGTGTTTTAAACAGTACCCCATCAACACCGTCCTCGATGATCTCCAACGGACCGCCGCTGTCACTCGCTACGGCACAGACACCGCACATCATCGCCTCAATCACCACAAGACCGAATGTCTCATTTTCGGTTGCCAAAACGAGAGCATCGCATAGCTGCATATATTTTTGAGCTTCATGAGTGAATCCGGTAAAAATCGCATACTCCGCATACTGTTGCCGAAGTTCTTCCAAATAGTTGTTATCCATCGCATGCCCCACTACGAGAGCCTTAGCCGATATACCCGTAAGGTTTAGTTGTTTGATAGCTTCAAGAACCAGATGCTGCCCTTTTGCCTCTTCGATACGCCCTACGATACCGACGACAAATGCATCGCCTAGTCCCGCTTGACGAGAGAAAGTCTCTTTTTCATCGTTACTCAGGAGATGCGGTATTTCCGCCCCCATATAAAGCACTTCTACTTTCGGACGAATATCGGCTGGGATAAATTTTTCAAGCTGTTCTTTGACCTGATGGGTAACGGGAAGCATCATGTCGATATTTTTATACAAAAACCGATGATAAAAATCATCTTTGAAACGGGTCATACGCATATTACGCGTTTGCACCAATTTCGGCTTTTTTCGGCTGAGAAGTTTTGCCAAAACGGCAATAGGAATATCCTTCGTCCAATGAAGGTGGAGCACATCTATATCGTTTTCATCGATCAAACGTGCCAACTTCATAAAACTGTACCGTCCAATTGTTGCATAACGGTACGGTGTATCACGGTAATACTGCTCCAACTTCCCCTTCGGATTGATAACACTCAATGCGTTCAATGCGTGTGATGCACGAACCATATAAAGTTCAAGTCCCCCCAAATCGGGAGAGAGGCAAAGTTCGAGTATTTTTTTCATCCGTTATACTCCGATTTGGAAATATTCAAATCCCATCTCAGCCATTCGTTCTTTGTTAAACTGATTACGTCCGTCAAAGAAAATCGATCCTTTGAGCAGTTTTTTCATCTCGTCAAAATCGGGACTTCGGAACTCTTGCCATTCGGTGACGAGTATCACGGCATCGGCATCTTTGAGCGCTTCGTATTTCCCATCGACATAACTGACTCGGCTATTGCCTTTGAGATAGAAATGCTCCGCTTCATGGCGTGCTTTCGGATCATAAGCGACGATAGTAGCCCCTGCCGCGGAGAGATCGTTGATGATCGTGATCGAGCTGGCTTCTCGCATATCATCGGTTTCGGGTTTAAATGCCAATCCCCATACGGCAAACGTTTTACCTTCGAGATTTTGCCCGAAACGGTTAAATACTTTTTGGGAAATCACATGCTTTTGATCGTAGTTGACCGCTTCGACCGCATCCAAAATACGCGGCGTATAACCGAAATCTTTGGCTGTCTTGGCCAATGCCTGAACGTCTTTGGGAAAACAGCTTCCGCCGTATCCGCACCCCGGATAGATAAAGCTGTACCCGATACGGCTATCGCTTCCGATCCCGTTACGCACTTTGTTGATGTCGGCACCGACCCGCTCACAGATATTGGCCATTTCGTTCATAAAGCTGATTTTGGTTGCGAGCATCGCGTTTGCGGCGTATTTGGTCATCTCGGCACTTTTTATGTCCATACCGATAAAACGGTCATGATTTTTCATAAACGGCTCATACAAATCATGCATGATCTGCATCGCTTTCTCACTATCGGCACCGATCACGACGCGATCAGGATGCATGAAATCTTTGATCGCCGCACCCTCTTTCAGAAATTCGGGATTAGAAACGACATCAAAGGCTAAATCGCTTCCGCGCGCATCAAGTTCAGCTTGGATCGCCGCACGTACTTTCTCGGCAGTACCGACCGGAACGGTTGATTTATCGACCACTACCATATAATGCTGCATGTGTTGTCCGATACTTTTGGCAACGGCAAGGACGTATTGCAAATCCGCACTTCCGTCTTCCCCCATCGGCGTACCGACTGCAATAAAGCTGATCGTCGTATTCGCGATAGTCTCAGCGATATTGGTCGTAAATTTCAACGTACCTTTGGCATAGTTTTCCAAAACCATCGTTTCCAAACCGGGTTCATAAATCGGAATAATTCCTTGAATGAGCTTATCAATTTTCTTTTGGTCAATATCGACACACGTTACGCTGTTCCCCATTTGAGCGAAGCAGGTTCCACTTACTAATCCGACATATCCCGTTCCGACAACCGATATTTTCATTTAAAAACGCCCTTATTCTCTTACTTTATTGGTTAGATTTTATCCAAATCGCTCTTAAATCGCTCTTCTATAGCGTTTTCTTCTTTTGCTCCGCATTCATCTCGTAGAGTTTGATGTATTTATAGAAATTGGTCACCATATGGGAAAATGCGATAATAAGCCCCGCATATCCGTCCAAAAATCCTCGTTTGAGGATATAGGTACGGAAAAACGAGTAGAGTCCGTTAAAAAAAGCTTTTACGGGAGATGACCCTCTTTTCCCGACGTTATCCTCTGCAAACAAGCTCGAGTATCGATCGGCTTTAAGGACGAATTCGGAGATGCTTTGGTAGGGATAATGACTAAAACTGTGGGAAAGTTTTCGGACGCTCACTCCATCGGTGAGGATATGCTCATGTACCGCTTTATCACTGTAGCCGGTCGTTTTTCGGTTATAAAGGCGGACGATTTCATCCGCACCCCAGCAATGAGAAATCTCGGTGGTTTTATAAAAGTTTTTACGTAACAGGGAATACACCGTTTTGGAATCAAGCGCTAATTGCTTGATCTCTTGAACGATTGCTCCATCAAGTACCTCATCGGCGTCCAGTGAAAGTATCCAATCGTGTGCGGCATACTCCGCCGCAGTGTTTTTAGTCGGACCGAATCCGATAAATTCCCCCTCAATCAAACGGACATTGGAATAAGAGGTAGCGATAAGAGCGGTATCATCGGTAGAGCCGTTATTGTAAAGAACAACATCATCAAAATCCCTCAAACTTTCCAGACAACGATGAAGTATGCTCCCTCCGTTTTTTACGATAATAACAACGGAAATACCCATCAATCCTGCCTTTCAGTATGATTCAACTCTCTTTTTAGTATCATATCACACCCTCTCTTAAGGACGTTGCACACTATTATGAGTATCCGATACGAATGCCATGACGATTACCTGTTTTTAAAATCCTCGCTAGAATCGATACGAGAGATCTTTATGTGTGACGATCACTCTATCCATAAAGCCCGAAATGAACTCAAAATTATTGAATTAGCGCGGGTTAAAACGGTCGTCAAATCGTTTAAAGTTCCCCATTTGCTCAACCGTATCGTTTATACTTTTTTTCGTCGTAGCAAAGCATACAAATCGTATCACAATGCCCTTCGTTTACAGGAACTCGGTATTTCAACCCCTCAGCCGATTGCCCTCATTGAGTTCTTTGAATCGGGACTGTTGGCGGATAGCTACTTTATCAGCGAATTTTTCGATTATGACTTTACGATCCGCACCCCACTGCTCGAACCACTCGCAGATCGCGAAGCTATTTTCACCGCTTTTGCCGCCTATACCTACCAGCTACATCAAGCAGGGGTTTGGCATTTGGACTACTCCCCCGGCAATATTTTGATCAAACGAACCGAAAATGGCTATCAATTCTCCATCGTCGATATTAACCGGATGGTTTTCAAAACGATATGCCCGCTGGAGGGGTGTGAAAACTTTAACAAGCTATGGGCGTTTGATGATGAGCTGGAGATCATGGGGCGTGAGTATGCGAGACTCAGCGGATTGGATGAAGCAACCACGATCGCTGAGATGAAACGACATAACGATGCCAATAAACGGGTCAAAAATTTTAAAAAGAGACTCAAGAAAGTGTTAAAAGGCGATTTTTCAACTCCTGCTTAACTGTCTCAAACATTGCCTCTCTTCCCTCACTATCCGAGGGGATCATAAAATGGTGCTGTTTCTCTCCGATGCTTTTCCAACGCGCCGCTGAGGCAAAAAGGGTATCGGCAAAGAAGGTAAACGTCTCGCATCCCACCGCGCTCGCCAAATGATAGGTTCCTGTCGAGGTACTTATAAACAGTTTAAAACTGCTCAAAAGTAGAGCAAAATCAACAACACTTCCGCGTGAAGGGTACAAAATCACTCTGCTCTCCCCCAAAAGCTCTTTCGCCTCTTCATAGAGTTTTTCCTCATCGGGACCGAAGGTCATCACGAGATCGATGTGGGGATTCTCTTCAGCCAATTTGACCAATTCAACGTATTCCGATAGTGTCCAGTTCGCATCTGAAGAACCGCCGAATCCCGGGTGGAATGCGACTACCGGCTTGGTGATACCGTATTCATGACAAAAAGTCTCATACGCCTCCGAAGCTCCCGAAAAGGTTAAAAGAGGTTTGGGAAATTCCAACACAATGTCGGGGAATAAGGCACGGGAGAGCTGAAGGTTGTATTCAAACTCCGCCATCTTCACCTCACTGCGGCGTTGCGTAATACGGCGGTTATAAAAAATCTGGGCAATTTTAGTTGCGGGAGCAATACGGAGGGGGATACGGGCAATCCATTGTGCCAAAGCGACGCGGGTATTGGAAAAAAGGGTGATCGACGTATCGATACGAGCTTGTTTGATTTTAAATGCAAGTTCCAGAATATCCTCTCCGCTATCAACGATCACCTCATCGATAAAGTCGCATGATTCGGCAAGTTTACGGTTTAGCGGTGCGACCAAAGCGATAATACGGTTTTGCGGATTATGGTGTTTAAGGACGTACAATGTGGGTAAAGCGGTGATAAAATCACCCAGTTTATCGTTGCGTACTACCAATATATTCATCTATTGCCCTTGTTTTAATGCGGTTATTTTACCCAATATCGCTATAATCTCAGCATGAAACAACCGTTTGCTTGGGATCATTACTCCGATCAGCCCGCCATTATCCGAGATCGTGCCCTTAAGCGGCAAATGCGCCGTAGTGCCCTCCCCTCGCTCATTAAAACATTTTTGATTGCTCTCATAACCTTACCGATAGCCTTTTTGTTGACCCCTTTTGTGCAACGTCGCACTATTAGCGGAGAGCACTTCTTCGGCATGGGGGTCAATCTGGTTCAGGAGCCCAATACGACCCCCTACCTGATCGAAGAGTTGGGTGTCCAAAAACTTCTCATCCGTATTCCTCTATGGGAGATGGATCGGTTGCATGAATACGTCGCCTTTATCCGCAGCTTTAGCGGCAAACATATCACCGTTGCACTATTACAAGATCGTGAACATATCACCAGTCCCGATATGACACGCGATCATCTTATCCAGATTTTCGAAGCCCTCGAAGAGGTATGCGAAACCTATGTCATCGGCAGTACCATCAACCGTGCCAAATGGGGATTTTTTAGTGTCAATGAATATCTCGATTTTTACGGCGTCGCCTATGAGCTGAAAAAAACACGCTTTCCCCACCTCAAGCTCATCGGCTCAAACGTCATCGATTTTGAGTACCATTTTAGCGCCCATACCCTCTTTAATCTCGCAAAAATACGCTTTGATGCACTAGGAAGTCTCCTTTATGTCGATCGTCGCGGTGCACCTGAAAACAGCCAAATGGGATTCAACCTGATGGGGAAAATCAATCTATTGTTTTCACTCATGTCACTTAGCCCTAAATGCACCAATGAGCTCATCATCACTGAAACCAACTGGCCGATTAAAAACACCGCCCCTTACGCCCCCACCAGTGAGCATGAATGTGTTAGTGAAGAGGATTATGCCTCTTTCATGGTGCGCTATCATCTCCTCGCCTTTGCGTCGCAAAAAGTGAGCTGTGTTTATTGGCATCAACTCATCGCCCCCGGATACGGTTTGATCGATAACCGCGAAGGACTTCTCCGAAAACGAAGCGCTTACGAAGCATATCGAGAAATGCTCACTCATCTCAGCGATGCAGAGTTTAAAAGCTTCTCTCGCAATAGTGATGAGTATCGGCTCATTTGCACAACCCCACGCGGTGACCTGTATATTACATGGACACTCACTTCGGCACCAATTTATACCTACAAGGCTCAATCGTGAAAATACTCATCATACTCCCCAACTGGCTCGGCGATGCGGTGATGGCGACCCCTTCTATCGAAGCCCTTTGCAGTATCTACCCTGAAGCTGAACTAACCTTGGTAGGTTCCCATGTGAGTATCGAAGCGCTCAAATACCATCCTCAGTGCAAACGTCACTACGTCGATGAAACCAAAAAGGGGGGAAATCGCTTTCTCAACACCTATCGATTTGCTAAAATACTGGGCAGTCATGATATGGCGATCACCTTTCGCAATCAGCTCCACTCTTCGCTTCTGCTCTATTGGAACGGCACACCGATCACGGCGGGACGCAAAAGTTGGCATTCAACCCTATTGCTCAAATATCCGATCAAACCAACCCATCCCTCTCATCTGGTGGAGCAGTACCATGACATCGCCCAAAGTCTCAGTTCACAGCCACTAACCCTCGGGAATCTAACCATTCATATCCCGCCGCACCGCTATTTGCGTCCGACACTCGGAATCAATCCGGGGGCAACGTATGGGAGTGCCAAGCGGTGGTATCCCGAAAAGTTTGCCGAAGTGGCACGCGAATACGCCGATAGATATGACATACTCCTCTTCGGAGGCCCTAACGAAGTGGGGATGGCGAACGAGATCGAATCACGCCTCAAAGGGATCAAAGTCACCAATTTCGCAGGAAAAACGACCATACCGGAGCTGTGCAGTTTTATCGGGGGATTGGATCTCTTTATCACCAATGACAGCGGTCCGATGCACGTTGCGGCAGCGTATGGCGTGCCGACCGTCGCGATATTCGGTCCGACGCGTCACGCAGAGACATCCCAGTGGATGAATGAAAAAAGTATACTTGTACGTCATGAGATGAAATGTGCGCCGTGTATGAAGAGAGAATGTCCGCTAGGACATCATGAGTGTATGAAAAGTATCACCTCAGAAGAGGTGATTGAAGCTGCAAAAAAGATTCTTTAGAAATCGAGTCTCATCCCAAAATACCACGCATCGTTATAAGTAACATTACGTGAAGTCAAATCGGTATCGATCAAGCGGTATCCGACCCCGATCCGAGCATTTTGGATAGGCTCGATATCCAAACCGATTCGACTCTCCGTATAACTGTCCCCTTTTTTGAAGCTTAATACCGACGGAGCGTAATAAAATGCCCCATTCAGATAAAACGGAAACGGCGTATTAAGGGGAAGCTGTAACTCTGCTTCAATCCCCAACGGAATCGCCGCATAATTTTCTCCGTCAATTTTGGTATATTCGCCTTTCACTCCAAGCCCGAGTTTTAATCCCGAAACGCCACGTACCGGTTCCATTACCATAAATGAAACTTCCATCAACGGATCCGGATCATTGATTGTTTGAGAATTATTGTTATCCCCGCTTAAAAACCGTGCACCGATATAAGCGTTGCTCATCGCATTTCCCATACGCCCCATATCAAGCCGTAGTTCACCACCGACATCTTTATCATTCACATTAACACTAACTTGATGAGCGGCGAATGCCGATGTACTCACCATAAGAGTCAAAATTATTTTTTTTAGCATGTTGTTCCTTCATTAATTCGAGCGATTGTAGCGGTCGTACTTTTACCGTCCACAAACTGCACTAACCGTAACTCTTTAGCAAATTCCGCTCCAACGACTACTTTACCTTCGTAATCGCCCCCCTTGACCAATATATCGGGAGCGATATTTTTGATCAATTCATGCGGCGTCTCTTCGCTAAATACTACGACATAATCGACCGATTCGAGCGCAGCTAAAATATAGGCACGATCGGCTTCGGTATTGACCGGACGCGTCGGTCCTTTGAGCTCTCTCACCGAGCTGTCCGAATTGAGTCCTACGATCAATACATCGCCGTAACTTTTCGCCTCTTGGAGGTATTTGACGTGACCCACATGAAGAATATCGAAACAACCGTTGGTAAAGACCACTTTTTTGCCCTCTTTTTTGAGGCGTTCGGACAGCGCATATATCTCTTCTTTTGTCTTGATGTGCATATCGGACGTGCTCTGATGCAAACTCGACTCGTATTCCTCGATCTCACCCAGCGTGACCGTGGCTGAACCGATCTTACCGACGACAACGGCAGCGGCATGGTTCGCAAACGGTGCCGCTTCATCGATACTAAGTCCCGAGCTGAGGGCAAAGGAGAGAGAGGCGATCACCGTATCCCCCGCACCCGTTACATCATAGACCTCTTTCGCCACCGTCGGAAAACGGCGCATCGATTCATCGAATATTGCGATACCGTCTTCCGAGAGGGTAATCATCGAACACTCTAAATCACACGTTTCTTTGAGGCTCAATAGCGCTTTTTTCAGACTTTCATCGTCGCGGATCACAATTCCCGTCGCTTCAGAGGCCTCTTTTTTATTAGGGGTCAAAAGATAGGCGCCGCGATATTTGCGATAATCT
>NZ_DASUIQ010000002.1:0-20330 GCF_036279695.1 Sulfuricurvum sp. | reverse complement strand
GATAACAACAGTATTCGCGAGATCCTTAAAGCAGTCGATAAAAACGATCTTATGCTATCTCTCAAAAATGCGGCAGAAGAGCTCAAAGAGAAATTCTATGCCAATATGTCCCAACGTGCCAAAGATGCTTTTATCGAAGAGCTGCAGTTCTTGGGTGCCGTTAAGATGAAAGAGGTCGAAGCCGCACAACGTAAAATCGTGGATGCGGTTCAGGCATTGGCCGAGCAGGGTGTCTTACAGCTCGGTGAATCTGAAGAGATGGTGGAGTAAACTAGATGGACGTCGTTATTCATCACAACGCTACCGGAACACATACCGTCAGTAAATACCAGTTTAAAATTCTCTCATCGCTTTCGGGATTGAGTATCGGCGAAGCAACTCATGAAATCAATAATATGGCTCACTCCGAGCCGGTTGAAGAACGGCGCAAAGAAGAGGTTAAATCGTCTAAAGATGAACTTATCGAATCGTTGATGAAAAAAGCGGATGAGATGAGTTCCAACGTCATCAAGATGCAAATGCGTCTGGAATCGTTACAAGAAGAACATGCAACTGCGCTAGAGGAAGCAAAAAAGAGCGCTTATGCCGAAGGGTTGGAAGCCGGTATAGCACAAGAGAAAGCACAATCCGAAGGACAGAGTGCTCAATCGCATGACCAGCTTGCCCAATCGGTTAAAACGCTTGAAAATGCGGCGACCGAATTTGTTAGTGCTTTGGGCTCGATCCAAAAAGAGTTGACCCATACGGCTCTTGATATTGCCAAAGAGGTAATAGGGATAGAAACGCATGAAAATAGTGCTAAAATTGCCGCCAAGCTCTCTTCGGATTTGATCGAAGAGCTCAAAGATGCGTCTAAAATTACGTTACGGGTGAATCCTGCCGATCACGGATTTATCTCTGAAAAAGTGGGATCACTTTCTCATGTTGAAGTGTTGTCCGATCGCGCTATCAGTGCAGGCGGTGTGGTAGCGATCAGTGATGCGGGAAATATCGATTCAGAGATTAAAAAGCGCTATGAGAGATTGAAGCGTTCTTTGTTACTTGAATCGTAACCATAGTTGATTTATTGAATTAGAGTAGGACAGTGCATTACGATGAATATTAAAAATTTTACTTTGCCGCAATTAGAAGAACTATCACAAAAGATACGGGACCGTATTTTAGAGGTGGTGAGCACTAACGGAGGGCATTTGAGCTCTACGTTAGGGGCAACAGAGATTATTGTCGCAATGCACAAAGTGTTTGATGCGACTAAAGATCCATTTATTTTTGACGTTTCACATCAATCGTATGCGCACAAACTTCTCACCGACCGATGGGAAGAGTTTTCGACCCTTCGTCAGTTTGAGGGACTCAGCGGCTATACCAAACCCTCCGAATCAGCGAGCGATTATTTCGTAGCGGGTCATAGTTCGACCTCGATTTCACTTGGTGTCGGTGCGGCCAAAGCGATTGCCCTCAAAAATGAGCAGGAGAGTCGTATTCCCGTCGTGGTGATCGGTGATGGTGCCATGTCGGCAGGAATGGCATACGAAGCGATGAATGAGCTGGGGGATCGTAAATATCCGATGGTCATTATCCTCAATGATAATGAGATGAGCATTGCCAAACCGATCGGTGCGATTAGCCGAATGCTCAGTTCGGCGATGGCAAGCCCTTTTTATCAGCGCTTCAAAAAGAAAACAGAGCAGTTTGTTGACAACTTCGGCGAGGGGGCTCATTATCTCGCCAAACGGTTTGAAGAGTCGTTTAAACTGATTACTCCGGGGATCATGTTTGAAGAGATGGGGATTGAGTATATCGGTCCCATCGACGGGCACGATCTCAAATCGCTGATCGAGACCTTCGAGATTGCCAAGGGGATGGGCAAACCGGTACTGATCCACATTCAGACGATCAAAGGGAAAGGGTATGAGATCGCCGAGGGAAAACATGAAAAATGGCACGGTGTCTCGCCGTTTGATCTTAAAAGCGGAGCCTCAAGCACCAAAAGTTCTCTCAAGAGCGCGACGCAGATCTATGCCGATGCCCTGATGCTCCAAGCCGATAAAAATCCCAAAATTGTAGGGGTGACTGCCGCGATGCCGAGCGGGACGGGGCTGAGCGCTCTGATGGAAAAATATCCTGAGCGATTTTGGGATGTTGCGATTGCCGAACAACATGCGGTGACATCGATGGGTTCATTGGCAAAAGAGGGATTTAAACCGTTTTGTACGATTTACTCGACCTTTTTACAACGGGGATTCGATCAGGTTATCCATGATGTCTGTTTGATGGATTTACCGGTGGTCTTTGCCCTTGATCGTGCCGGAATCGTCGGTGAAGACGGTGAAACCCATCAAGGGGTATTCGACATCAACTTTTTACGTTTTATCCCGAATATGACCCTATGCGCTCCGCGCGATGAGAGATCCTTTCATCAGATCATCGAGTTTGCGTCCACTTATGAGCACCCTTGCGCTATCCGCTATCCGAGAGGCTCATTCTTTGATGTCGAATTACCGGAATCTGTCCCTTATGAAATGGGAAAATCGCAACTTTTAATCTCAAATGATTCCAATAAACTCTTTATCGGATACGGCAACGGAGTAGGGCGTGCGGCGCAAACGATAGCTTTGATGGAAGAGAAACCCTCACTTCTGGATTTGCGCTTTGTCAAACCGCTGGACACCCAGATGTTGCGTGCAATGGCACATAAGCATAAACAATGGTATGTCTTCAGTGATTCGTCTCGCCTCGGCGGAGTCGGCAGTGCTTTGCTGGAATGGTTGTCGGAAGAGAAAATTACCGATGTATCGGTAGTGAGTTTCGAATATGATGACGAGTTTATTAAACACGGCAATACCCGACTTGTCGAAGAGTCTTTGGGGCTTCTCCCTGAACAGCTAGCCGCTCGCATTATCGCAGAATAATCACCCCTGCGATTCTCCCCGTTTGCTGAGCATCGGCACGGTAGGAAAAGTACTCATCGCATCGACAGGATGTGCAGTGCTTTATCACCTCTACGTTTTCTATGTTCAACTCTTTTAACTGCTTTAGTAAAATCGTATTGACATCCAAAAATACTTTTTCATCTTCTCTTCGTAATGCCAAGCCGTACCCCTTTGACGTACACTCTGAAGCGATCGTTTCATTGATCTCATAACAGCACCCGCCGATTGAAGGTCCTAATACGATATGAAGATTTTCACGTAAAGAACCGAATGCTTCTCCCATCTTTTGGATCGTTTTGGGGAGGATGGCATTGAGCGCCCCAGCTCGTCCCGCATGGACAGCTGCTATCGCTTTTTGGATGGGGTCATAGATCAATATCCCAGTACAATCGGCGCTCATCACCATAAGCGGGGTTTCGATACGATTGGTGATGAGGGCATCGCATTCAGGGGGAGTATCGAAATTGAGAGTTTCATCAACGATAACGATCCGATCCGAGTGAATTTGTCGCATATGGATGAGAGAGTGTCGATTATATGCGAGCGTATCGGCAAGGAGATCGTGATTCGTGACAACGTCTTCGGGGTTGTCTCCGACATGAAACGCGAGATTGGCATCAGTATAGGGGGCTTTTGAGATACCGCCGTGCCGCGATGTGAAGGCGGCGGTAATACTAGGAAACGGTGTAAAAAGGGATAGAGAGACGGTTTTCATGGGAATGAGTATACCGTGACTCTCTTTGCGTAGAAATAAATGCTAAATTATGTTCGATAGGTAGAGATTTGTGCAGTCATCTCTGCGGCGACATGGTGCAAGTGTTCGGCGGCTGCCGCGATCTCTTCCACATTTCGGACGTTGGATGCCGACATGACGCTGATTTTATTGATCTCATCGATGATCGCATCATTGCGTTTAGTATTGCTTTCGGCTTTATGAGCGACTTCATGCATCCCCTCAACCGTAGCGGTGAGGGTATTCACCGCCATTTCGGTATGCGATTCGACTTCACATGAGAGAGATGAGAGATTTTCCATACGGCGGACATTTTCGTTCATTTGCTCTGACATATCCATTATCGATTGGACAATGATATTGACGGTTGCATTGGTTTCGACAAGGCTTTTTTGGGTACGTTCGGCGAGTTTTCTCACTTCATCGGCTACCACGGCAAAACCGCGTCCGTGTTCACCCGCCCGTGCCGCTTCGATAGCCGCATTGAGAGCTAGGAGATTGGTTTGATCGGCAATATCGGAGATGACCGTGAGGACGTTTTTCACTTGTTCCGCTTCATGGGTTAGGGAGTTTAGTTTTTCGTTCATCGCAGCTTCAATCTCTACCGTTTGGTTGAGAGATTCTACCGTCTCTTTGAGCGCTTTTTGTGCGGCGGTGAGATTGGTTCGTGCATTGGTCGCCATATCGCTTACTTCGTGAGTTCGGAGAACGGCATCGTTCATCTCATTTTTGATGATGTTGGCATTTTCAGTCGTTTCGGTGACGATTTTAGAGGCATCTTCTGCCTGTCTGCCGATCGAAAGCGTAGTAGCAGAGAGCTCTGTAGCTACCGAGAGGTTTTCGGCGGAAGAGTGCTGTGCCGTAGCAAATGTATCGCGTAATGCCGTGGTCAGCGCATTGATATTATCGGCTACTTCGGTCAGCTCATTTTTTCCCGGAAGAGTCAATACATGGGTAAGATCTTTATTGGTAACCATCGTATGAACGTTATCGTTGAGCGCTCTGACTGCACTGCCGATGGTAGAGGTTGTGAAATAAGCGACACCCAGTCCGATGAGTGTTGAAAATACCCCTAGAAAAAAGGTGATGATCATCGAAGAATTTGATTCCTCTTTTGCAGTGGAGAGATTTTCGGAAGCCTCTTTGACCTGAGTATCTTTGAGCTTATCAATCTTTTCCGCCAATTTTTGACTCATTTGGTCAAATTGGCTCATAGCTGTATCCCCTTCGGAATCACTGTGGGCATAAGCTTGTTTCATGGCTTTGCCTGCTTCGATCAACGCAGTAGCATCTTTTTTAAGATCTTCAACTTCTGCTATTGCTTGGGTATTTCCCTCTTCTTTGAACATCTTTTCAAAGGTATCCATACTTTCCAAAAAGGAAGCATACGCTTTATCGGCCTCTTCGACAGGTCCATTCTCTTGGGTTAACGAAGCATCGGTCAAAAACTGTTGCATTTGGCAGGTTTGAAACTTTGCATTGGTTGCCTTTAATGCCTGGGGAACTGATTCGGTGGAAGTCTCTTCTACGAGTGTACTGACACTATGGCTGTTGATAGAACCGATAGTGGCGTTGAGTGCTACGAGAAAAATGACTGTACCGATCCCGTAACTGAGATGTTGCTTTATAGTCACGTGTAACTCCATTATTAAAAAATTTAATAATAATATCAAGTGAACGGTCATTTATCGGTCATTTTTAGTCGACATTTCTGTGACCATTGATGAAAATATTTTAAGCTTTGCTTTATATTTTGTTTTTTTCTCTCACTTTTAGTATTCTCTGATTATACTGCTCAAAATAGATAAGGACGGCAGGGTGTTGCAAAAAACAAACAATATTGATTTTGTTAAAAGCATTGTGATTGATAACATTCCCAATACAGAGATTAAAGAAAGTCCGATACATGGATTCGGCTTATTCGCTATAAAAGTGATTAGCGCTCAATCAACGGTTTGTGTGTTGGATGGTCAAGTGATTGATTGGGACAAATATGAATCAAATCATCTATCTCTCAAGGGAGATACGGGGGATTTGGAAGAGTATTTTTTTATGGAATGGAATGCATTAGATACAAAAACATTGCTTGTGAGACCTTTTAGGACAAAATACAGCTATATCAATCACTCAAAAACTCCGAATGTGAAAGTGCTCTCATTCCCGCATCGTATTATCGCCCTTAAAGATATTGAGATCGGAGAGGAATTAACGATCAATTACAATGATGAACCGCTTCGCGATGACTATTTTACCTCCGAAAAAGAGTTTTTAAAATGAGCTCAAAGCCGTTAGAAGTTTCATTCTTTTGTGTTCAACCGGTCGCATATGATCTCAAGAGTGCAGAAAAAATCTATACAGCGGCAACACCTCTTTCCCAAGAATTACGACAGAACCTTGCGCATAAGCCGTTATGGCTTGAGTATTTTAAAAAGTATTACAATTCATTTGATCACATCCTACCAATCGACGGGATAATCGATACACTGCCACGGTTAAAGCAAGAGTTAACTGAAAAGTCTCATGCGCTTGCCCCTTTCTTAAACAGCGACAAAAATAAAAGTTATCTATTGCTTGATTCGCGATTTAATTATTTTATCATTATGTATGAAATAGCGATGGATATTTCATTTGAGCAACTAGAGATGTTGAGAGAGAATGAGTACGATTTGTATAATGAAGTACGTAATCTATTGGTTAAATCGGATGAATATCCAACTATTTCATCTTGTGTGCAAGAGGGGCAAATAGCTACTCTAAAATACATTCAAAACTACACTTCGAAAATGATTGATAAAACGCTAAGTGAGAATCAGGTTTTTATTCAAAATGATACCGGTAACATTACGTGTATACTCCAAGCATCTTTATCAGAGCTAGAGCATACCCGTCTTGTGGAGATGTTTCACTATTTTAATGAAAAAGGTGAACGAGTCGGTACTCCTGAATTTTTTAAAATCAATAGCAATGATTTCTCTTTTAACGGAAGATTTCATACCTTCATTAGTAACCTACAAAGAGAAGATCAGCGTAATGAAATGTATAAAACAATCCCTATTACGTTTCATATGCAATATATGTGGTTTTATTTAAAAGAGTTAAATATGCTCTTGAATAATTTTGTCAATGATTTTCATGTGAATAATTCATCGTTTATGGAACTTACAAAAACAGTCAATCGGCTTATTATCAAAGTAGAATTTATAATACTTCATAATGAACATTTTAAAGCGGCGATTGAAGAGTATAATGAAAAAGTGTATAAAAAAATTCAAAGCAAATGGAATATTGAAGATAGTCTAAAAAACTCCAATAGATATATCGGTTTTTTTAAAAATCATCTCGATCGATTATATGATCAAAATTCTTTAGAAGCAGAGCAACGGCAAAATAAAATATTATTAGTTATCGGGGTTTTACAGCTATTTACCATTATAAGTGTGTGGAACGATTACTTATCGTCTATACAAATAGTCAAAAGTCGTACAGAAAATTTTGGTATTTCAAAATTTTTGCCGTTTGGAATGGAGAGCTTTACGGAAATCATGCTTCCTATTTCCTTGATTTCGATGATATTTTTGTTGTATCTTTGGTATGTGAAAAGTAAATAATGATTGAAAAAATAGAGCGCTTTATCGGCGAGCATCATCTCCTCTCTTTGGCAACCATGGGGGATCGGTTATGGTGCTGTTCGATGTTTTATGCGTATGATCCGCAGAGTATATCGTTTATCGTCGCCTCGGATGAGACGACGGAACACATGAACAATGTGGCGCAAAATCACCATGTCGCCGGAACGGTCGCGCTGGAGACGAAAACGGTGGGGAAAATTCAGGGGATACAGTTTGTCGGAATCATGGAACCATCTAGCGAGAACCTAAAAAGTCTCTATTTCGATGCGTTCCCTTACGCACGTGTCATGAATCCGACATTATGGATGATACGGCTTGATGAGGTCAAAATGACCGATAACACTCTCGGGTTCGGAAAAAAGATTACTTGGAAACGGGAGCTTTGAGCTGAAATAGAGTACACGGTTTTCCGCTGGAGCTTTGAACAACCATGGAGGGGATCATCTTCGATTTAAAGCCGTATGCTTTGCATCCGTGCGGTTGATGGGCTTCCCATGTAACAAAATAGTAGATACATTTCTGACAGATAATTTTTTGCATAGGAAATTTTACCTATAATTTGAGACTTTGAAAAGGATAGCCATGAATAAATTACTTTGTATGCTTGAATTACAACAAAAACTAAACGATGCAACCAACGGTTTAGGCTGGGAAAAAGGGGTAACGAAAAACGGTAAAACGATTAACTGGCGTCGCTGTATTTATATGGAATCGGCGGAGATGATCGATTCGTTCGGATGGAAACACTGGAAAAGCATTTCCCAAGCAACCGATTATGAGAACCTCCAAATCGAGATTGTCGACGTATGGCATTTTGTGATGAGTCTGGTATTGGAATTTGCCTATATCAGTAAAGCGGAGAGTATCGAAGAGTTGGCGGAGCGGATGTCGAAAACACCGGAATATCAAAAACTCAGCACCGAAGCGTCTTTAGCGTTCGGGAGTGATGATATTCTAATGACGAAAATCGAGAACGTTATGCGCCTTTCCCTCATCCCGCTCTCTCCAGAGATGATCGGTGCATTGATAGAAGAGTTTTTTGAACTGGCGTATTTGGGAGCGCTCAATGTGACGCAGCTGTACCGTTTGTACGTAGGTAAAAACATCCTCAATCAATTCCGTCAAGATCACGGATACAAAGAGGGGAGCTATATCAAGATTTGGAACGGCTTGGAAGATAATGCCGTGATGAAAAGCGGATGGGAAGCTCATCCCGATATGACACCGGAAGAGCTTTATTCGCTTTTAGAAGAGGCTTATCCGGCAGTATAAATCTCTTTATACTCCCCTTTCCACCGTTTGTGGCACCAGAACCATAGTTTCGGGTGCTCTTTGATACGGCGCTCCAGTGCATGGACTTGCTTTTGGGTCGCTTCGATCACGGCTTCTGCACTTACCCCCTCAACTTCGATAGGATCTTCAAACGCAATCGTATAGTTCTTTTCATCTTCGCTCGTGATGTAGACCCCCACGATGGGAAAATGAAATTTACCCGCAAGCTGAGCCGCCGTAGAGGAGTGATAGGCGCTATGAGAGAAAAAATCAGCCGATACGCCGTATTTTTGGTTGCTTGCCTGATCGATCATAATGAGTACGGAGCCGTTGTTTTTGAGCGCTTTTGCCATGTGTTTGAGTGCGCCGCTTTTTTCGGCGAGCACCATTCGATGTCGTGTCCGCGCTTCGAGCAAATAGGGGTCAAATTCGCTTCGGCTGAACCCTTTGTAGATCGAAGCAATGGGGGTGATGAGCGATGATAGTGCCGCTCCGCCGAGTTCCCAGTTCCCAAAATGGGCGGAAACGAAGATAATCCCTCTCCCCTGCGATAGAATCTCATCCACTTTTTCGCGGTTTTCAAAGTGTACCTGACGCGCGATCTCTTCGGTCGTATTGCGTCGGTTTTCCATAGTTTGGAGGAGGTTTAGGGCTAAATTGCGGTAGCAGTAGCGTTCGATTTCGGCTTTTTCGTCCATTGATAGGGTGTCACCAAAGGCAAATGCCAAGTTTTGCTGGATAATACGGTTGCGTTTGGGGGCTAAGTAGTGAGCGATAGATGCCAGAGAGGTAAAAATCCCTTTGCGCCAGCGATAGGGGAGTTTCATCAATATCGCGTCCAAGACTAAAAAGAGACGGAATAAGATCATGCTAAAAGCTCCTTCGCTTTTTGGAATACGCTATCGGGGTCGATCTCTCGGATAGAGAAATCGTGACGATTGATTTTTAAAATATTGACCTCAGAGGGGGATTTGATGGCACTATTGATCGGTGTCGGATAGATCATCCGCTCGTTGGTGGGACCAAAAAGGGTGATGGAAGGACGGTTCATAGCCCATCCCATGTGGGTCGGACCTGTATCGTTTCCGATGATGAGATCGCAATGGGAGATAAAATTGACCAGTTCTCTCAGCGACATTTTCGGTGCAATAATGGCATTGGAAGCGTGCTCACAAATCCACTGGGCATCGAGCTTTTCGGCATCACTCCCCCAAATCAAATAGCACGGATAGGGAAGCTGTGAACAAAGTGTGGCAAAGTGCTCTTTCGGATAACATTTACTCGGCCACGAAGCACCGATCACACAAGCGATATTCTTCCCTTCTTTGAGTACGGAAGGTCGTTCTTGTTGAGGAAACAGAGGAGCTTTATGGAGAATATCCTGTTCATCATAGGGGATATGTAGCGCTTCGGTGATGACCATAACATTGCGTTTGATCACATTCGTCTCATAAGGGACGTCAGAGGTGGTATCGTAAAAGGATGCGGCTAGCTTTTCGCGGATGCTGTTGCGATCAAACCCGTGCACTTTACCTCTGATGAGAGAAGCAACAATTGCCGATTTAAGAAGCCCTTGCGCATCGATGATGTGATCGTAACACTCTCGTGATCGGAGATGGCGTATACTCTCTCGCAGAAGCTGAAAACTTTTCGTTTTTTTGATCCGCTTGATCGGAACACGGATCACTTCATGGAGGAGGGGATGACCTTCTAATATGGGGGCAAACGCCTCTTCTACGTACCAATCGATACGTGCATTCGGATAATGCTTATGGATGATTTGGAGCGCTACGGCGGTGTTGACGATGTCGCCCAATGCGCTGAGACGAACAATAGCGATACGGGTTTTAGCGGAATTCATAAGCGTAACTATAGCGCAACTAAGCTACAATCACCATCAAAATAAGGGATAAGGGGCTACAAAACATGGTTGTTCAAGATATTCAGCAGTTTGCCGAAATTCGTCCGAAAGCGCGTGCCTATTTTTGTTATCTGTTTCATAAAAATCTCCCCAATCATCTCCCTTCTGTTTCGGTTGATTCCCTAACGGCTCGTTTGTTAAAAATTCGGGGTGATCTTCAGGGACTGGAAGCGGCTTATTTACTCGATGCAGCGGGAAATCAGGTCACTCCGACGTATCTCAAAAACGGAAAAAAAGAAGAAGACATCGGGGTGAGCCGTTCAACGCGCGCCTATTATTACCGTGCGATGCACGAGCGCCGATGCACGATCACCGATCCGTATCCCTCATTGCTCAATGATGAACTCACCGTTACGGCGTCTGAGCCTATCTTTGATGAGAACGGTGAGATTGTTTATGTCGCCTGTATCGATATGCCGTTGGCGGAAGTGTTGAAAATTGCTCACCCGATGGCACTTGAATCATTTGCAGGGCGCTTTTTTAGAATAGCGTACGGGGCATTTACCCTTGTTCTCGCTTTGGTCTCCTTACTCCTTTTTGTCAAAGGGATTGAAGGATTTATGGCATACGGGATGGGGCAGTATGACAAGATCGAGATCAAAGATGTGTTTGAAGCGACTATTTTGCTGACCCTCTCTTTGGCGATACTCGATTTGGTTAAAACGCTCTTTGAGGAGGAGGTTTTGGGACGTCCGAAACACGATCCCGATTCTAGTATTCACAAAACCATGGTACGATTTTTAGGTTCTATTATCATTGCTCTCTCTATAGAGGCGTTGATGCTCGTATTTAAATTCGCTATGACGGAACCGGCGATGTTGGCGAATGCGATTTATATTATCGGAGGGGTAGCGATGTTGCTTGTCGGGTTAGCCGTCTATATCCGTTTTACCAACTTAGGAGAGCGTCGTTGATAGCAATTGTTGATTACAACATGGGCAATTTGGCCAGTGTGAAAAATGCTTTTGATCTGTTAGGAGAAAAAGTGGTTGTTGAATCCGATCCGGAGAAATTGAGTTCGTATGATCGGATCATTTTGCCGGGGGTCGGAGCGTTCGCTGATGCGATGGAACACTTGCGCCAGCGCGGTATGGATGAAGCGGTTCGCCAATACGCGCAAAGCGGCAAATATTTGCTCGGGATCTGCTTGGGGATGCAGTTGTTGTTTGAATCGAGCGAAGAGTTCGGACTCTCTGAGGGGCTTGGACTAATCCAAGGTAGAGTGGTCGCATTTGATACGAGCCGTTTTCATACACCGCTCAAAGTTCCTCACATGGGATGGAATCGAATGTTTACCCGTGAGCACCCGTTGTTCGCAGGACTCGATGAAGCCCATTATCTCTATTTCGTCCACTCGTACCATGCCCTATGTACGAATGACGCGGACAGTATCGGCGAGTCGGTTTACGGGTACCGATTTACAAGCGCCGTAGCCCACGAGAACGTTATGGGGATTCAGCCTCATCCGGAGAAAAGCCACCAAAACGGACTCTCCATTCTCAAAAATTTTATTAACCTCTAAAAGGATTTGTATTTATGACTATTTTTCCGGCGATTGATCTAAAAGACGGCAAAGCGGTACGCCTCACCAAAGGGCTTATGGAGAGTGCGAAAATCTACTCCGATACTCCGTGGGAACTTGTTAAAACGTTTGAAGAGATGGGTGCATCGTGGGTTCATTTGGTGGATCTTAACGGTGCGTTTGCGGGGGAACCGAAAAACTTGGAGCAGATTCGTCTAATTCGGGAAAATTGCAACGTCAAACTCCAACTCGGCGGCGGTATTCGTGATGAAGCAACGATAGAGCGTTATTTGGAACTCGGGATTGATCGGCTGATTTTAGGCTCTATCGCCCTTCGCGATCCCGAATTCGTCAAGTCGATGGCGGCTAAATACCCTATCGTCGTCGGTATCGATGCGATTGACGGTTATGTAGCCGTTGAGGGGTGGGGCGAAGTGAGCAACATGAAGGCCACCGATTTGGCGCGCGCGTTTGCCGATGCGGGAGTTGAAGCGATTATTTGTACCGATGTGGGACGTGACGGTACACTTTCGGGCGTAAATGTCGATTTTACCCTTGAAATTGCTCGTGCATCAGGAATCCCTACGATTGCGAGCGGTGGAGTAAAAGATGAGAGCGATATTCATGCGTTGCTCAAAAGCGGTGAAGTTTCCGGTGTGATCGTCGGAAAAGCATTTTATGAGGGTAGAATTGAGCTCAAAAACTTTTTTTAAACTTAACGCAAACTTGGTTAGGTTATCATTGGGTATTAATTCTGTGAAAATGTATCAATTAAAGGACGTACTTTGAAATTATTGGTTGTAGATGATAGCTCGACAATGCGCCGTATTATCAAAAACACACTCTCTCGACTCGGTTATGAAGATGTCTTAGAAGGTGAAGACGGACTTCAAGGATGGGGTGTTCTTGATGCAAATCCGGATATGGGAATGTTGATTACCGACTGGAATATGCCGGAGATGAATGGTTTGGAATTGGTAAGAAAAGTACGTGCAGATGCCCGTTTTGCCGATCTTCCTATCATCATGGTGACAACTGAGGGAGGAAAAGCGGAGGTTATTACCGCGCTTAAAGCGGGGGTAAACAACTATATCGTTAAACCGTTCACTCCACAAGTTCTTAAAGAAAAACTTGCCGCCGTACTTGGTACTGAGGGTTAATGCAAGATCACTATTATATGTTGGTGGTGAAGCCATCATCGCATCTTGAGCTTTTTAGTGATTTCCTTGTCGATGTACTTCCGGTCGGATTTGAAGAGATCGATGAAGGGTTTATTATCCGCAGTGAAGAAGACCTTGAGACGATCAGTTGGGGTATCGAGCAGTTTTCCGAAGCACTGCAACGTGCGTTAGGGGAAGTCATTGATGTCGAGATGACCCTCACCAAAGAGAAAAATGACGATTGGATCGCGCAATATCAGCAAGGTATAACCCCGATTGAAATTGATCCGTTTTATATCCATCCCACTTGGGAAGCGCCTCGTGAGGGGATGCTAAATATCGCAATCGACCCTGCTCTTGCGTTCGGGACAGGTCATCATCCCACCACAGCATCGTGCCTTCGAGGTATAGCCAAGTATGTCAACGCCGGCGATGAAGTGATGGATGTCGGGTGCGGAAGCGGAATATTAGCGATTGCCGCGATTAAAAAAGGGGCCGTTGTTGATGCATGCGATACCGATCCCCTCTCTGTTGAAAACGCTATCGTCAATGCGGAACAAAATCACGTAACATATCGCCGTTTATGGGAAGGTCCGATCAATGAGACCAACGAGAAATATGATGTGATTATCGCCAATATCGTTGCTGATGTATTGGTTTTTATCGCGAGCGACCTAAAAAAAAGGTTGCGTGATGGGGGTGTTTTGATCCTCTCCGGAATTATGGATAAATACGAAGAGAAAGTTCTTCGTGCGTATAAAAATTTTGAATTGAGCGAACGTCTTGTCGAAAACGAATGGGTAACTCTTGTGGTGACTCTAAAAGGAAATGGATAAATATGTCTAATAACGAATCGAATCAAAACCCAAATCCGGATAAAAACGGTAATTTTTTCAATAAAAATCCTCTCATCACTTTTGCCCTTTTTTCGATTGTCGTTATCATTCTTTTCAAAGCAGTAATCGGTGATGAAAGTGAATTGAGCGGGAAAATGAACGGTCAAAACGTGACTCGTACCCAAGAGATCAGTTATGCCGATCTCAAACGTCTCATCAACGATAAGCAGGTTGAAAAAGTCTCTATCGGACAAACCATTATTCGAGCAATCGGCAATGATGCTAACGGAAAAGTAGCGTACACGACACGAATCGTCGGACCCGATGCTAGTCTTATCCCCCTATTGGACGAAAAGAAGATCAATTACGTAGGCTTTAGCGAGACCAACTGGTTTACCGAAATGTTCGGATGGCTTTTTCCGTTCTTGATTATCATCGCGATTTGGATGTTTTTTGCCGGACGAATGCAACGCAGTATGGGTGGCGGTATTTTGGGAATGGGGAACTCCAAAAAACTGATCAACTCAGAAAAACCGAAAACCAAATTCGATGATGTCGCGGGTGCTCAAGAAGCCAAGGAAGAAGTTTTGGAGATCGTCGATTTTTTACGTTCTCCTGATCGTTATGTGGAACTCGGAGCTAAAATCCCTAAAGGGGTCTTGCTCGTCGGTAGCCCTGGTACCGGTAAAACACTCCTCGCCAAAGCGGTAGCGGGAGAGGCAGAAGTGCCGTTTTTCTCCGTATCAGGCTCAAGTTTTATCGAAATGTTTGTCGGTGTCGGTGCAGCGCGTGTTCGCGATTTATTTGAACAAGCGAAAAAAGATGCTCCGTCGATCATTTTTATCGATGAGATCGATGCCATCGGTAAAAGTCGTGCCGCAGGCGGAGTGATGGGGGGAAATGATGAGAGAGAACAAACCCTCAATCAGCTCCTCGCCGAAATGGACGGTTTTGGAACCGATACCCCGATCATTATTTTAGCGGCGACCAATCGTCCTGAAATACTCGATCCTGCATTGTTGCGTCCGGGACGATTTGACCGACAGGTATTGGTAGACAAACCTGATTATCAAGGGCGTATCGATATCCTTAACGTCCATGTCAAAGGGGTCAAACAAGACGCTGATGTCGATCTTGAAGAGATCGCTCGCCTTACTGCAGGGTTAGCGGGGGCCGATTTAGCGAATATCGTCAATGAAGCGGCATTGCTCGCGGGACGTAAAAGTCAAAAAACCGTTCGCCAAGCCGATATGCGTGAAGCGGTCGAGCGTGCGATTGCAGGTCTTTCTAAAAAGAGCCGACGCATCGATGAGAAAGAGAAACGTATCGTGGCTTATCACGAGAGCGGTCATGCGTTGTTAGCTGAAACGACGAAGGGGGCTAAGAAAGTTTCCAAAGTCTCTATCGTCCCAAGAGGATTGGCGGCACTCGGTTACACGCTTAATACCCCTGAAGAGAACAAGTATTTGATGCAAAGCCATGAGCTATGGGCAGAAGTAGATGTTCTCTTAGCCGGTCGTGCGGCAGAAGAGGTCTTTATTGGTGAGATCAGTACAGGGGCGGCAAACGACTTGGAACGCTCTACTGATATTATCAAAGCAATGGTACAAATGTACGGTATGAGTGACGTCGCAGGATTGATGGTACTCGAAAAACAGCGAAGTACATTTTTGGGCGGCGGTATGACACAAGCTAGAGAGTACAGTGATAAAATGGCAGAAGAGATGGATTCTTTTATCAAAAAATCACTCCATGAGCGCTACCAAGAAGTCAAAGCCCGTTTGGAAGAGTATCGCGGTGCTATTGAGAAAATCGTAGAACTCCTTTATGCCAAAGAGAATATTTCCGGTGATCAAGTTCGTGAGATTATTGAGGCTTACGAGGTTGAAAACAGCCTCGAAACAAAACTTGAGCCTCGTAAAGAGACCCCTTCGAGTAAAACCGTCGTTATTGACGAATAAAAGGAGCATGCAATGAGTATACAAAACGATACCTTTATCCTCTCAAACCGAGGATGGCTAATTTCAGGCGTTTTGGGCGCTCTATTCTTGTTTTTTACGATGACAGGATTGCACCTGTTTCAATTCATTTTCGGAGCGCTACTGCTTGCCGTATTGATGATTTTTCGTAATCCTGAACGTAATACGGTTGAGACGGAATCAGATGCCGTTATCAGTAGTGTGGACGGAATCGTCCTCTCTGTCGAAGAGACGAATGTTGATGATCAAAAGATGTCAAAAGTGACGATCATGAACTCCCTTTGGGATGTTTCGATGCTTCGCGCTCCGTTTGACTGTGAAGTGGAAGGGTTTAAAATCCGACACGGCGCATCACTTCCGCTTTACAATCCTTTGTCTGATACCCTAAACGAAAAAGCGGTTATCTCGTTTCGTTCTAAAAAAGGGGATGAAATTTTTATTGAGCATTTGAGTGAACAGAGCTGTTTCCCGATCGGTATTGAGCTTGAAAAAAGCCAAAAGTTCAAAGAGGGTGGACGATACGGCTTTTTAGCAAAAGGGCGTAGTGTCATCTATCTCCCTGCACACACTCGAGTATCGGTAAATGCCGGTGCCAGTGTCCGCGCGGGTGAGAGTGTCATCGGATATATGAACGCAGCGTAAGACGATGCGACAGTCTCCTCCCCCTATCGCCTATCTTCTCCCCAACTTTTTCACGGCAGCATCTATCTTTTCGGGTTTTTATGCGATTGTATTAGCCCTAGAGGGATCGTTTGATACCGCGCCGTGGTTTATCTTTTTAGCCCTGATTTTTGATGGTTTGGACGGACGGGTTGCACGTCTTACCAATACGGCGAGCCATTTCGGTGTCGAGTTCGATTCGCTTGCCGATATTGTCGCTTTCGGTGTTGCTCCGGCGTTGTTGCTCTATTTGTATGTCGGCGACACCTACGGACGAATCGGGATCATGGTGAGTGCCCTCTTTATCATTTTCGGTGCGGTACGACTTGCCCGTTTTAATGTTACGACATCACGGATTGAACCGAGTGTTTTTATCGGTCTTCCGATCCCTACCGCGGCAATTATGATCTCGATTGCGATTTTATTGCTTGAACGTTATAGCACCCTTAGCTCATTCAAGGTATATATTCTTCCGCTAGCCCTCGTTTTAGCTGTTTTGATGGTGAGCAATATACGCTATCCGAGCTTTAAAAAGATGAATTTTAAAACATTTCATTTCATCCGTTTCTTGATCGGACTGATTGTGGTTGCGATGGGGATTTTTATCTATCCGATTGAGGGGATGGCGATTTTAGCGGCCGGCTATTTGCTATACGGACCGCTTCGCGCCTCTTTTTATTTGGTACGGCGACTCATTCACAGAGGGTGATAGTTTTGAGGCTCTTTTGCGAGCTTTTCAGTATCGATTTCAAAGTCAAAATTTTGTGATTTAAACCCTGTATTTCCCATTTTGTCAAATGAGATGACTGCCGCCGGATTATTGCGGCTTTGCATATAGAGAAGCCCAAGGGCGTAGCGGGTCTCTAAGTAGGTAGGGTTCTGAATTTTGGAAAGTTCCAACAGGGCAATCGCATTTTCATAATGCTCAGCACCGATTGAGGCAGATGCCCCCATAAACAGAGTTTTCTCATCACGAATCTTATGGGTATCGATAAGCTGATTGTAGAGGGTGTACGATTTTTCGAAATCTTGGTTATAGAAATATGCTTGTGCCAATACCCCGACAATATCAGCCGTATTATCGGTTGTAATTTGCAGTCGCGTCTCAAGTCGTTGTATGAGGGGTGTAAGCTGTCCGGTCATGGCTGACATGAGGGTCATTTTCTCTCGTGTGATCTGCGGTCCGAAATAGAGATCATCATAATGAAACGACTGTTTTTTGAGGTAGTTTATTGCTGATGCTGCAAATGCTTTGGGCTTTTGATCTCCAAAATGGGTGTCAATGACCATCAAATGCGGGAGGATGTCATTGGGTTTCAGTGCGGCTAGACGTTTGGCATAGGCTCGGGCATCTTCTTTTTGATTCATTTCATCTGCTATTGCAACCTCAAGAGCCAGATAAAAAGGGCGCTCTTTATAGTTTTTCTCTAGCCATTTGGATGCACTCGGGATGTTGTTCTGGGTAATATCAAAGAGGGTACGGTAAAGCTCAAACTCCTCTTTCTCAGGTTCTTGGGTTAGGTTGTCTTTGAGAATCGAGGAGAGTTTTACGGTATCTTTTCCGATCATATTACCGCTCATAATAGCAAAAAGTCCGGACATATAGTTATTGGCATCGAGATGATACGAACGCAAGAAATGCTCATGCGCTTTCGGAATATCGCCCAACTGTGCATACGTTAATGCCAAGTCGTAATGCAATATAGCGTGTTGCGGGTTTCGTTTGAGAAGCGTCAATAGTTGCTGATTGGCGTCTCTGAGACGAAATTTGAGGGCTTTTTGAACCGCAAGTGCTATACCGTAATCGACACTGGATGCACGTGTACTCGTTTGTAAATACTCTTTGGCACTTGCAATGTCATCGATATAGATATTGGCATTTCCTTTGCGAATATAGTTGAGGGTTTGATCGGCATTAAAAATTTTATATGGGGCAAAATAAAAGACACTTTGATAGATCTTCAGACGGTTATCTGCTTTATGTTCTCGATAAAGGCGTTGAATGTCATCGGGGTTATAAAGAGACGGTTTTAAAAAGACATGGATAGGGTAGGGGGCATATACTTGGTTGGGGTCTGTATCCGTAGCTTCTTTGATCAGTTTCGAAGCGTCACGATGGAGTCCTGCTTTGAGATCGACAAAAGCGAGAGCCAATTTTTCTTGAATCGGTATGTCGTTTTGCATGATGGCGTCATTGAGGTATTTCGTCGCTTTCTCTATATTACCGAGATTCGCGTACATAAGTCCTAACGAAAAAGAGTCCTCTTCTTGAGGGATATTTTCCAAAGCGGTGATGGCATCGTTGAACCCTCCGAACATGGAGCTGATTTTGGCTCGAAGTTTATTTTGGGTTGTCTGATACTCTTCGGTGGTAGGGTGTTTGAGGGCACTGAGGGCTTCGAGATAATTACCTTTGTAATAGTTGATCAGTGCGTAATAATACGAATACATCGGTGAGTTGCTCTCTTGAGGGAGATACGACTGCGCCATATTGATGTAGTAGTTAAACTCTTTTTCCCGCTTTAGGTGCAAAGCACATACTGCGGCGTTGATCGCACTGACGCAACGATTCTCACTGTTAGCGATGGAGCGTTTGAAATTATTGAGAGCTTGCTCGTGTTCCCCCTCTTTGAGCTGGACGACACCGAGGTTGTATTGGCTGATCGCTTCGGAGTAGAGGGCAATTTTCTCATAGAGTTTTAGTGCTTCGGTTGCATTCCCGTTCGCGTAGAGGTAGTTTGCCCGCTCGATCATGTTTTCTAATTCGCTTGGCTCGATAATCTCCTCTTCGCTCGGAGCTTTTTTGTCTGCTGTCTCTTCGACTGCTACGGCATTCTCCTCCCCGTGACCGGAGAAGACAAAAACCAATCCTCCTCCGATAGAGAGGAGTAGCACCAACGCTCCCGCTCCCGCAATAATGAGTTTTTTCTTTTTTGAAAGACTTGGTTTCTCATCGGCGGGGGCTTCGGTTGCATCGACCTTTTTTTCGACACCTGCGGCATCGGCTTCCTCGATGATGATTATCTCTTCTTGATCAGCCATATGCTCTCTTTCGTAGGATTAGAGGTATTTTTGCAATACGGCAGGGATGATAATACTACCGTCTTCTTGTTGGAAATTTTCCATAATAGCTATCATCGTCCGTCCGACAGCTAAACTTGAGCCGTTTAGGGTGTGTGCGAGGATATTTTTACCCTCTTCTTTGTAGCGGATCTTCGCACGGCGGGCTTGGAAGTCCCGTGTATTGGAAACAGAGCTGATTTCACGGTAGGTATTTTGCCCCGGAAGCCACACTTCGAGATCGACCGTTCTCGCCGCACCGAAACCTAAATCTCCGCTGCAGAGAGTGACGAGACGGTGAGGGAGACCGAGGGCACTCAGGAGATCGGAAGCACACGCAACCATCTCTTCAAATACCGCGTCACTTTGATCGGCACGGGTGATCGAGACGAGTTCGACTTTGTGAAACTGATGCTGACGGATCATCCCGCGCACATCTCGTCCGCCACTCCCCGCCTCTTTACGGAAACATGAGGTATATCCCGTCATTTTGATCGGTAACTCCGCACCGTTTAGTATCTCGTCTTGGTAGAGGTTGGTGAGAGGTACTTCCGCCGTCGGGATGAGATAGAGCTCTTCCTCTTCGACTTTGAAGAGATCCTCTTCGAACTTCGGAAGTTGTCCC
>NZ_DASUIQ010000001.1:0-21488 GCF_036279695.1 Sulfuricurvum sp. | reverse complement strand
TCAACGTTTGTATAGAAACGTCGGCTCGGGGTGGTTGGTTTATACGTTTTGATCGCCATATTACACCGCCAAACTATCGATTTGTGCGCCTTCTGGCAATTTCACATAGAACTTTTTAAAGTCGTTTTGTTTACCAGCAAGACCACGGAAACGTTTTACTTTTCCGTCTTGGTTTAGTGAGTTAACGCGAGCCGGAACGATTCCGAAATACTCTCTAAACACCTCTTTAAGAGCGTTCTTTGTCATACGTGGAGACGTTTGAACAACGATTACACCCTCTTCTTGAAGACCAAGGGTCTTCTCTGTATACAGGATTGATTTGATATCAGTAATATCTGCCATCTTAGCTCTCTTTAGTCAGATTTTCCCATACCGCTTTTTCGATTACTACCGAACGGTATGTCGCAGCCAAAAAGGCGTTGAGTTCATTCTCTTCTACAACATAAGTAGAAGCAATGTTGCGGAATGCAAGATAGGTATTCTCATCGAGAATCTTTTTCACCAACAATGCGTCACGTACGTTCAATTTGTCGAACAATACTTTTGCATCTTTTGTTTTACCTGTTGGAACTTCGATCGAATCAACGATGAACAATTTCCCAGCAGTTGCCAAAGCATCCAACGCACATTTAAGCGCTAGTTTCTTTTGTTTTTTATTGATCTTTTGATCGTAGTTACGACCCGTGTTTGGACCATGTGCAATCGCACCGCCAACAAAGATCGGTGAACGACGTGAACCGGCACGTGCGCCACCTTTACCTTTTTGAGCCCATGGTTTTTTACCACCACCGCTAATCATCGAACGAGTTTTAGCCGATGCTGTGTTAGCACGGATACTCGCTTGGTACGATTTAACGTACAAGTAGAGGTTATGGGTATTGATACCGCTGAAGCTCTCAGGCAATGCCAATTCAGAGGCTTTTTCGAATTTTTCGTTCAGTACAATCGCGCTCATTATTTAACAACCTTTACTCGACCTAGTGCACCGTTTGCGCCTGGGATAGAACCCACAACAACCAATACACCGTTTTCTGCGTCAAATGACATTACTTCATTTTTAACAGTAACTTGCTCGTTACCGTATTGACCTGACATTTTACGCCCTTTTTGGACTTTACCAGGCCATTCGCGGTTACCGATAGATCCACCGGTACGGTGAAAACGGTGACCGTGAGCACCAGGACCCCCAGCGAAGTTCCAGCGTTTCATAACACCGGTAAACCCGCGACCTTTTGTGTTGAACGATGTTTTAACCGTTTGCGCATTTGCCAAAGGAGCCATATCCAAATCACCTGCTTCGGTGTTTGCAACTTCCAATGTAGCGAATTTGTTGAATTCAGCAGAAAGATTATATTTCTTTTGTTGACCTTCAACCGGTTTGTTCATCGATTTGCCTTGGCTGTATGCTACAAGAGCTACGCCGTTGTTTACTTCACAAACTTTCATCTCTTTTACTTTTAAAAGAGTTACCGCTTTGCTGGTAGCACCGATTGTTCGGCTCATGCCGATTTTTTCTACAATGTATTCCACACCCTACTCCTTACTTGTCCATAGAGCGAACTTCTACGTCCACTTCCGGAGCCAAGTCAAGCTTCATCAACGAATCAACTGTATCTGGCGTAGCCGACACGATGTCGATCAAACGTGCGTGCATACGAATCTCAAATTGCTCACGTGAGTCTTTATTGACGTGCGGAGATTTAAGAACCGTATATTTACGAATCTTGGTTGGCAAAGGGATCGGTCCGCGGATTTCCGCACCCGTTCGCTTTACAGCTTCAACAATAGAGGCAACTGAACGATCAAGTACACGATGATCGTATGCTCTAAGTTTCAAACGAATTTTTTCCATAATGTTTTCCTTAGATAAAAGAACTCGTCAGATCATGTCTGACTATATAAGGCGGCGAAATTATACCGACATACCACCTCAGGGTCAAGGATTTTAGGGGTAAAAAACGGTTATCTATTAAAATTTGCTTCCTTTTAATAAGGATGTACTATTTTTTAGGGTATGATTTTAGGCATGAACACTTTATTAGATGAATACTATCGATACGATTTACATAATGCCGGTTTTATAGAACGGAAGTTTACAATTGATGAAGAAAATACCCTGATTTATGGAATTTCACAGTCAGGGAAGAGCGCATTAGTCAAAAATTATCTCCTCTCCCGCAAAAAATCGACCTATCTTTACCTCGATTGTCGAGACATTCGCCTCAACATCGATGAACTCAATAGTACCTTACCCCTGTTTTGCCGTGAAAACAAGATTACGATCCTCGCACTGGATAACTATCACGAATCGATAAAGCTTTTTGAGATCGATCAAATCCTCCTCACCTCCGAAATCCCTTTGGAACTCCCGTTTCACATGCTTCAACTCCCACTGCTCGATTATGAGGAGTTTCTTGCCTTTGAGAGTAAATTCGACTCCACCGCCTTGAACCACTTTTTTCAGCTCGGCGGCTTTCCCGCGATGCACCGTATCCCCAGTGAAGAGAGGATACTCTATCTTCAAAGCACCTTGAAACGAGTACTCGAACCGATAGAGTTTTCCATCCTCTCCCAAGCGTCCAAAATGGTGACCCAAAAGGTATCCGCTTTCAATCTCTATGAACGGCTCAAATCGGAACGCAAAATTTCCAAAGATAAACTCTATCTGCATCTTCAATCGATGTATGAACGGGGCTATCTCAAAAGCCTCTCCAAATACAACCATCCCAGCGCGGTAAAGAAACTCTATCTGTGCGACATCGCGATCAAACATGCACTCGTCGTCCAAAAACATTTCGGACGCCTTTTTGAAAACCTCGTATTTTCGGAATTGGATAAACACCAAATCGAATGCTATTATGATGAGGGGATCGATTTTTACCTTCCGCAGCGACGGCAGATCATTATCGCTTCGCCGTTTGCGAATGAACACGCTCTTTTTAAAAAGGTAGAGACACTGGAGGGGTTTATCGTATCGAATCGAGTTCGGGAGGTTATCGTTGTGACGATGAATTTGGAAAGTACCCTCTCCCATCCGGTCTCACGCATTGAGATGATCCCGTTTGAGAGATGGGCATTGGGGGATGATAGTTAGAAGCGATACCCTACTCCGATAAACGGACCTTGGATTTTGAGGGTGGAATAGATGTCATTTTCATCTAATTTTAGGGATTCATAGCGATACCCTGCCACCGCTTCGAGACCTGCGAATACGTTCCATGCCGCTTTTATACGCATATCACTGACCGAGTTTCCGCTGTAACCGACATATTTGAGATCCGCATCCAAACGAACCGGCAATGTAGGAATTTTTACTCCGGCAGCCACATAGACCATCGGGATGATAACATCAAAACTTTGATTGACCGTCCCGCTCACATCCCCTTTCACATACTTACCGGTTAATCCGATGTCCAAATCAACGACATTATCCAAAAGTTCATAATAGAGGGTTGTGTCGATTTGGGAGAACTTAACCGTATTGGTTCCGGCAACGCTATCTGCACCGCTAAATGATGATTCAGGGGTAAAATCAGCTCGGAGATTCGGAAGCATCGGAACCGGATGTTCCAAATAGAGCCCCACTTGGTACTGGCTGTCGTTATCCCCGTTAAAATGAGTGGCACTCGTAACACCGTTATCGGTATAACGGAAATCCCCTTTTGCTTCAGGAGAGTAGTAATCGGCTTCGATGCCGAATCCGAGTAACGTCGATGCCGATGCCATAACGCTTCCGGCACACAATGCGAGTAATGCTTTTTTCATGATGATCCTTTTTGATTCTATGCTAATATGCCATTATACTAAAGAAACAGGTGTATTGAAATGGTGTTATGCGGAATTGATGAAGCAGGACGAGGACCGTTGGCGGGTCCGCTCACTATCGCAGGGGTTATTTTGCGTCATCCGATTGAAGGATTGAACGACTCTAAAAAGCTGACTGAAAAAAAGCGTGAAGAGCTGTTTGAGATCATCATACAAAACTCCGATTATCATATCGTACGCTTTAGTGCCGCACAAATCGATGAGCTCGGACTATCAGCTTGTTTGGCGACAGGGCTGCGTGAGATTATGAGCGCATTAGGAGAAGCAGACTATCTCTATGATGGCAACTCCAAATTCGGAGTCAGCGGATTGCGCACGATGGTGAAAGCCGATGCGACGATTCCAGAGGTGAGTGCCGCCTCGATTTTGGCGAAAGTGACGCGGGATCGTGAAATGGTAGAACTCGCCTCTCTCTATCCGCAATACGGTTTTGAAGGACACAAGGGTTACGGCAGTGCCACCCATATCGAAGCGATCCGCCTCTACGGTCATTGCGAAATACATCGTAAAAGTTTTAAACTAAAATCGCTTCAGCCGAGTTTGTTTTAGTACCTCATCGCTATAATCACTAAAAAAAGAGCATATTATGGTTTCACTCACCCATTTAGAAGCGGCGCTTGCCGCCGTTGACTCCGAAGTAAAAGCGCTACTGTATAACCAATCGCTTTCGCAAAGTGAAAAAGATGCAAAAATGCTGCCGTTATTACGGGAAAGTAAAGTACTGAAACAAGCGCATGAAGATTTGTGTTATTTGAGAGATAATCCCCCTAGCAACCCAAGCGGTTGCAAAGTGGGGAGCTATAGAAAAGATTAAGCCGCCGCGAGAATTTTTTCGACCGCTTCATCAAAAAGATTTTGGTTCATACCGTACTCTTCGATCAATTCACGTGCATTTTTGAGCGTTTCATCGGTAATTTTTCCATCGAGGGTAATCGCCTCTTTGGCTACTTTGAGAAATTTTGCCATCTCTTGGGTTTCAGGATCGGATGCATCTTCGGGTTCATTGGCGAAACGGATCAAATGAACCAAATCGGGATCAAAATTCCATTTAAAAAAGAGGGTAGCGGTCACATCTTCCGATTTAGACCCGCACGCAACGATTTCTGCTTGTTTAACCGAGATCCCTTTTTCCAAATTTTCACTCAAAAGGGCGCTTTGATTTGATTCGATCAAATAGCGGCTTATTACCACTTTACCGAGCTCTAATAAAAATGATGCCAAAGAGAGGTGTCCCAACAATGAGCGATCCACTTTGGATACCCATCGGCTAACAAGAGCATTTTGGAGCTGTGAGCGTGCTAGATAGGTATCTTTGCTCATCCCATACGGAGAGAGATCGAGTTCCATACAAGAGTTTGCCGCCGATGCGATCGTAAAGGTACGAACGGCTTCTCTGCCCAACAACGAAACGGCTGTTGCAATGTCATTCACGGTTCGGCTCAAACCATAGAGCGGAGAGTTGGCTGTTTTGAGAATATACGCCGTGATAATCGGGTCGTTTTTGATAGCGTTCGCCATGTCGGCAACGGTTGCGTTCGGATCATTAAATACCGCTTCTACTTTTTGTACGGTTTCAGGCAGCATCGGAACATTTTCAACTTGTTCCATTAATTCAATTCTCATCGTAACACTCCAAAAAATAAGACTACTGAAAAGGATTATAAATTATTATGGATTAAAATTCTTCTTTATGTAGATAAAAATTCAATTTTTGAGGAGAAGTGGGGGGAAATTTCCCAATAAGTCACCATTCCCGTCTAAACGGGAATGATTAGAAGCAGTTTGATATTAGTGAGTAAGATCAACTTCAATACGGCGGTTTTCTGCACGCCCTTGTTTAGTTTTGTTCGAAGCGACCGGTTGAGATTCACCTTTGCCTGAAGAGCTTAAGCGAGAAGCGTCAACGCCCTCTTTGACCAACATCGATTTAACCATTTCCGCACGTTTTTCAGAGAGTTTTTGGTTAAATACGTCAGACGATGTGCTATCGGTATGTCCGACGATGCTTGCATTGTAGGCAGGGCTGTCTTTTAGGAAGCTTGCGAAAGCCGCTACTTTTGCGATCCCTGCCGCATCCACTTTGTTTGAGTTGGTAGCGAAGTTAAGGTGCAATGTCGCTTTCAGCGGGCATCCGTCTACATCCACTTTAAATCCGGCCGGAGTTGCAGGACATTTGTCTTGCGGATCCATTACACCGTCTTTATCGGAGTCGATCGGAGCAGCCGCAACGACAGGTTTCGCAACCGGAGCAGGTGCAGGGATAACAACCGGTGCAGGTGCAGGTTTTGGCTCAGGTGCAACGACTGCCGCTACAACAGGAGCTGCTACCGCTGCAACTACAGGAGCCGCTTTTGCTTTTTCATCAAAACTAAATGTCAAACCTGCCAATGCCGCAACATTATGAACTTCACCGTTACTTCCGTCAACGCCGTTGTTGTTCATTTTGTACATATACAGTGCTTCGAGTTTGAGAGCGATTTGTTTCGTAATCTCCGCTTTCAAACCAACCCCCGCATCGGCAAGAAGACCATCAAAGCTTTGGCGGTGAGTGTTAGTGTACCACTCGTATCCAAGACCTGCTTTAACAAATGGAGTAATTGCAGTATCTGTTTCAATTTCATAAACACCATTTAGCATAGAAGTCAACACACCTGTTGTTTCACTAGCACCGCTAACACGGTCACGTCCATAAAGAAGTGCCCATTCCGGTTTAATACTGTCACACGCATTATTCATTTGCGCTTCTACACCGTATACGATATGGTTATTTACACCACCCATGGCTCCACCGTTATTTAGGTTGGTTTCATTTGATGTTGAGTTCCAAAGATACCCTACTACCGGTGTCACTTCATAATTATAGTCACTTGCGCCGAGCAATGTTGCCGCGAGTAAACTGGAAAATACTAATTTTTTCATTGAAAAGTCTCCTTTAGACTATTTGAGATAAAAAAATTATAGCTTATGAATGTGAGCGAAATGTAACTGAAAACGACTTAATTGTTTTTCTTAATGGTTTCGAATTGAGCTTGCATCGTGTTGAGCATTGCAAATATTTCATGATTAAGCTGCGTCTCTGCCGCATCGATACGTTCCAAATGGGCCCGTTTTAATTCATCAAGCTTTTGAAGGGTAGTTTGAAAAAGCTGTTCATCATCGGTCAGCAAGACGATCTCCTCTTTCGGAGCCCATTTACGTTTAACACCGTCATTTTGACGAAACTCAAAGATAATATTCTGCGAATTTTCAGAACTGATATATCGCGGCACAGTATATGCCAGATAGTGTTTTTTCGGATCGCCATGATGTTTTTGTATTACGTAGTACATCGGGCAAGTATAACACAAATTGAATTTTACTCCTCTTTGTGATAAAGTATGGAAAGAGTATTAGGAGCAAATATGGAACATCAATATGAATTAGCCATTATCGGAGCCGGTCCCGCAGGGATTGCAACGGCTATAGAAAGTTACGCGGTAGGGTTACGGGACATCATTTTGCTCGAAAAAGATGAAAACCATAATGCAACGATTCGAAAATTTTACAAAGATAACAAACGGGTTGATAAAGATTGGAAAGGGCAAAAAGTAGAACTTGACGGAACCATCTACTTTATGGACGGAACCAAAGAATCCACTCTTGATTTTTTTGATAAGTTGTTAGACCATGAATCACTGGAACTGCGCACCCATACGGAAGTGCAGAAAATCGTTAAAACCGAAGAAGGATTCGAAGTCTTTATCGCAGGAGGATCTATCCGAGCCAAATACGTCGTGGTCACGATCGGACGGATGGGTAAACCCAATAAACCCGATTATAAAATCCCTCCGTCGCTGAAAAACCAGATCCATCATACTCTCGATGGGTGTACACAGGAAGAGAAAATCATGGTGGTGGGCGGAGGGGATTCCGCAATCGAATATGCGGTGGAATTGTGCGATAAAAATGAGGTGTGTATCTGCTACCGCCGCGGAACGTTTCGCCGTGCCAACCCTACTAATCAAGCCGATATTGAAAAAGCCGTTACACGCGGTGCGATCAAAGCGATGTTAAATACTGAGATCATCGAGTTAGAAAGCGAAAGCGGAAAAGTTAAAGTGCACTTCAGCGACGGTACATCCGAGTTGTTCGATCGACTCGTTTATGCGATCGGAGGGACTACCCCTAGCGGATTTTTGCAAAGCAGCGGCATTCGAGAAGAAGACGGAAAACCGGTGCATGATGACAACTATCAAACCAATATCGAAGGTCTTTTTGTAGCGGGAGATATTACCCAAGAATCAGGCGGTTCGATTGCATTGGGGCTAAACCATGGGTATGCCATAGCTCACTATATCAAAGCGATGTAAATCAATCTTTGAGTATCGGTTCGCTTTGGTGACTCAACTCTCCCTCAGGGGAATAAATAGTCAACTCTATAGTAGCATGAAGGTATTCGGAAGTGACAAGAGGGTCGAACGCTTCATCTTGAAAAGCGGCCGCTTTAGCGTTATAGATAATATCCTCCAAAAGCGAACGCTTTGACGTTTCACTTTTCGCATTACCGCGAACTTTACTGCCGAGATAGAGGGTGATCTGTGTCGCCATCGGTTCGCTCAGAATCGGATATTGTTCAAGAAGTTCGCCGCGATTGATCGTATTTTGCCCTTGCAGTACCTCTTCGATAGAAGCGCGGGCAATGGTTAATAATACGGATTGAGACATATCAATTAACCCCTTTTAACGATCTCGATGGTGTTATTATAGCTTACTTATCCTCAGGTGTCATAGCAATGTCAAATCCGAGTTCTTGAAGCATCCGCAGATCAGTGTGGGCTTCTCGTCCTGCGGTGGTGAGATAGTTTCCGATCACGATGCTATTCGCCCCCGCCTCAAAAATCTCATGCTGACGATCTTTGAACGTAATCTCGCGTCCTCCGGCGATCATAATACGATCGGCTTTATCGATAATTTTGCGCGCAAGGGTAATAAGTTCCAATGACTCATCGATCGATAGCGGATTTGGGCTTAACGGTAATGCCGGATTGTGGTGATAAAAGTTCAGCGGTACCGAAATAGGGTTTAACTCATTCAGAGAGTGAAGCATACTGAGGCGATCTTCGTGCGTCTCCCCCATCCCGAATATCCCGCCGCTGATCAGTTTGAGCCCTGAACCGTTAACGTTTTCACACGTCTCATACCGCTCCTCCCACGGGTGAGTCGTACACACTTGGCTGTAAAACTCACGGCTCGTTTCGAGGTTGTGGTTATAAGCACTCACTCCGGAGCGTTTGAGTTCATTCAGTTGATCCAGCGTCGCCGTACCGTTACACGCGATAAGACGTAGACGCGGCACTTCACGTTTGAGCGTTGATGCGACGTTACACACAAACTCGAGCGTTTTGTCATCCAGCCCCTTTTGGGCTGTGACAAGACAAAAGCCGAGTGCTCCAAGGGCTTCAAGGCGGCGGGCTTCCTCCAAAATTTGATCGAGGGGTTTTTGTTTATAGCGCTCAATATCGGCTTTATATTTGACACTTTGGGAGCAAAATTTGCAATCTTCGTTGCAGGTTCCGCTGTTGATGTTACAAATCGAGCAAAGAAATATTTTTTTGGACATCTTAGGATCTTTCAAAAATGTAGTGACGTTCATCGAAGCTGTCGCTTCCTACGGCACGGGAAAAATGGGTAACGATCAAAGAGGTATCGGTAATCTCCAGCATCGCACATGATGAAAAAGGTTTATCTCTGGCACACGCTTCCCCCGGATTGAGAAAAAGGGTACTGTTTTTAAAATCACATTCAAATACGTGGGTATGGCCGAAAATGACCACTTCGGTATCCCCGTTCATATAAAAAGGGAGATGCATCAATTTGAAATTGACCCCGCCGAGTTTAAAATAGTGGGGTTCTTGGACGAGATTGTACTGGGTGTGGTATTGCACCAATGCCGCGTCATTGTTTCCATAAACAGCCACATAACGCAAGCCGCAGTTTTTGAGCTGTTCAAGGATCTCAGGTTTGACAATATCCCCTGCGTGGATCAGAAATTCAGCCCCTTGCGAGACGAGATGATCAATCACCCGTTGGGATCGCCCTTTTTTGGAGTGGGTATCAGACAGAAGCCCGATTTTCATTCACCGGCTTCCTCTCGCGGTGTGCGGTCTTTACATTTGACACACTCATACACCTCTTTGTTACGGTAGGTTCGCGGAGCCAAAGCACCGCCACATCCCGCAACTTCACACTTCTTATCACTAGGTTCAAATTTGGAAATAAATTTACATTTCGGATAGTGTTCACATCCCCAAAAAGCTCCTCTGCGTGATTGACGCCATAGCAGTTTACCGCCGCAATCGGGACACGGGACTTCGGAGAATTTGGTCTCTTGGTTAAGCGTTTTGGTATTTTTACATTTCGGATAGCCGCTGCACGCCAAAAACTTCCCGTTACGACCGTTTTTAACCACCATCGAACTGCCGCATTTTTCACATACCTCTTCGCTCACTTCATCAGGAGTTGCAGGATTGTCTTTTTGATTCTCTTCGGTTTGCTCGGTATATTTGCATTTCGGAAAACCGCTGCATGCAATAAACTCTCCGAAACGTCCGGAACGAAGCAACAATTCGCTACCGCATTGCGGACAATTGCGTCCGAGCGGTTTCGCCATTTTGAGACTGACGATATTCGTTTTTCCGGCATCGATTTTTTCGATAAACGGATAATAAAAATCAAGCAAAATTTTATGCCACGATTTGCCGCTCTCGCTGATCTCATCGAGAGTCTCTTCCATCGTAGCGGTAAAGCTCGCATCGACAATCTCGTTAAAATGGGTCTCCAACATCTCGGTCACCGTGAAGGCGATTTCGGTCGGCTGGATTGCACGTTTCTCGATCTCGATGTAGTTACGTGCTTGCAAGGTACTAATCGTCGGTGCATAGGTAGATGGACGACCGATCCCTTCGGATTCGAGTTTTTTGATCAGGCTCGCTTCGGAGTAGCGAGACGGTGGCTCGGTAAAGTGTTGCTCGGGAGTGATACTTTGAATATCGATCGCATCACCGGTTGTTAGTGAGGGGAGGAGCTTATCTTTGTCATCGCTTCCGACAACGCGGTAAAAACCGTCAAACAAGAGCTTTCGCCCCGTAGCTCTGAATTCTGCTTTCGCAGATGCAAACGTGATACTTTGTTGCTCAAAACGTGCATCGTTCATCTGACACGCGATAAAGCGGTTATAGATCAGACGGTAGAGTTTGATCTCATCAGGTTTGAGATAGGTTGCCGCCACTTCAGGGGTAAAGGCGAGCATCGTCGGACGGATCGCTTCATGCGCCTCTTGCGCCCCTTTTGATTTTTTGGTGTAAACTTTAGGATTTTCAGGCAAATAGGCTTTACCGTAACGGTTCAAGATGAGTTCCCGCGCCGCGTCAACCGCTTCGGCAGCAAGGTTGAGTGAATCGGTACGCATATAGGTGATAACCCCGCTCGTCCCCTCAGGAGTTTTAACCCCTTCATAGAGGGCTTGCGCCACCATCATCGTTTTCTTCGGAGAGAATCCAAGCTGGGAGCTGGCGGTTTGTTGGAGTGTCGAGGTCATAAACGGCGGAGGAGTAGAGCTTTTACGCTCTTTCGTCTCAATCTCACCTACTTTGAAGTTTTCACCTTTGAGTGTTGCTACGATACGAGAGGCATCATCACCCGTTTTGATTGTGAGTTTTTCGATTTTCTCATTTTCAAAACTGACCAAAGTCGCTTCAATATCTTTTTTGAACAGCGTATCGATGCTCCAGTACTCTTCGGGGATAAAAGCACGGATTTCACGTTCGCGATCAACGACGATTTTGAGGGTTGAGGATTGAACACGCCCTGCCGAGAGCCCTTTTTGGATTTTATTCGCCAAAAGAGGAGAGAGTTTATACCCTACGATACGGTCCAATAGACGGCGTGCTTGTTGGGCATTGACACGATCCATATCAATCGTGCGCGGCGTTTCGAGTGCGTGAATAATCGCATTTTTCGTAATCTCATGAAACACGATGCGCGGAAGTGATTCAGGGTCTTTATCAATCGCATGGGCAATATGCCATCCGATCGCTTCCCCCTCGCGGTCTTCGTCGGTCGCGATAAAGATTTCATCGCTTTTTTTGGCAAGTTCTTGGATCTGTTTGACGGTAGCGGTACTGTCTTCGCTGATACGATACTCGGCAATGATCTTTTCATCATCGATTTTAATACCGAAGCGGTTTTTAGGGAGATCTCGAATATGCCCCTTGGACGCGATAACCTCGTAGTCTTTGGAGAGGAAGTTTTTAATGGTCTTGGCTTTAGCCGGAGACTCTACGATAATGAGTTTCAAAAGTCTGAATCCTATATATTATGGATGAATTTTGAAAGTGTAACAAAAAAACTTCAAAATCGAGCCATTTATATCAATTAACTACCCTATCCTCTCCACGCTCTCTCTTTCCATGTATCGACATGGACAAAACTCGAATAGATTCCGATTCCGGATCCGCCGCAGTAGCGGAGTAACCTAGCTAAGTAATCTGCGGGGATACCCTCGATTTTAATATCGGCGGCTTTTCCGTAGAGATGCATCGAATTAAACGCCGCCCCCTCGGTAATCGAATTGGTATGTTCGGTTCGATACCCCGAGGTGAGGATGATAGGACGATTGATATGATTTGTGGATAACCATTGCTGCGCTTGAGCCAGTACAACAAACAAATTAGGATCCATCTGCACTGCCACCCCTGCACGTACATCGGCAAAGATACGGCATAAATCGTTATACCCGTTTTCCTCTATTTTCCCCTCACGCATAAAAGGAATTTTATATTCTCTGCCGTTTCGGATAAGATGCAATATATTGGCATCTGTTTTACTATTTGCATAAAGAGTTCCGGAAGCGGTAAGCGCAAGAGCACTTTTAAGAAAAACTCTGCGAGATGGATCGATCAGAGACGATTGTGTGACTTCGCTTTGCATCTTATCTATTTGACTCTTTATTCATCAATTTTACACAACTGCAAGCAATTTATAGTCCATTTTTCAAATAGAAGAAAAAATTAATTGGCACACTTCTTGCTTTTTATCCTAAAATAATCTCAAAGAAAGTGTCGGTATGAACTATTTTTGGTCATTTCTTTTCCTTACACTCTCGCTAAATGCGGCTTACAACCCGTTTTTTCGCGAAGCTGTAAAACCGAAGAAAACTCCAGTAGCAACGGTTGAGGCACGTCCTATGCCGCTCCCTCCACTGCTAGCTCCACCTTCTTTGCCGGCGGTAAAACCGGTTTTTGATCTTTCTCAATTGGTCTATAACTGTTATTTAGAGACCAATAAAGGGAAATTTATCCTACTGAAAATAGGAGAAAACAAAGTTGTTCTAAAAGAGGGAGACCCTTTTTATGCCAACAACTCCAAATACTTTATCCGAAATATCACCAGTAATTACATTACCGTAGACGATGCGGGACGAGTTCAAACTATCTATTTTACGACAGGAGGTCAATAATGCGTTCTCTTATTCTTGCTGTCGTCCTTTTAGGGTTGAGCGGATGCAGTGTCGCGACAAAAAAAGAGACACTGACTCCCGAAATGCAGCTCAAAGAACTGGATAATAATACCACTCAAATCCAACGTTCTGAACCGGCAATGCAAATTGTCGAAGTCAAAGCCGATAATTTTCATATTGAGACACAATCTATTCCCGACAAAGAGGTTATCAAACGGGCAAAAATCATGGGAGCCGAATTGCGCGATGTTATCGCCCTGCTCACCGAAGCAACCAATGAAAATATTGTTTTTCAGCTTCAATCTGAATCAATGACCACAAAAAATCAAGTCCTAACAACGCCAGGGGGAACAACCAACCCTTATGCCGGAAAAAATGATTATCTACTCTCCGAAACCAATATCAATCTTTCAGCGTCCAATATCCCATTTGGAAAAGTGCTCCAAAAAACAGTGGGAGACAAAATCGGTGTTCAATACTATGACGGGACATTCTACTTAGGAAACACCCGAACAACAACCGTCAAAATTCCTCCTATCAGCGGTCTTGCCAACATATTAAAAACAAGCTTGGATTCTATGGGAGCTACCAACGTCAGCTATGACACAATCACCTCTTCGGTCAGTTTCTCCGCACGTGAAAAAGAGTACGGCGATATTATGAAATATCTCGAAATACTTCGAAACAACCTCTATGTCATTGAGTATGAAATCTCCATTTACGATGTCGAGCTCAAAGATAATTATGCCCTCGGAATCGACTGGAGTCTCGTCCCGACTCTTGCGAAAAACGGACTTAGCTTTGTCGCATCGGCAACAGGCAGTTTGGGTTCAGCCGGTACTTCCGCCGTTCCGCTCACGTTTGGAATGATTATGAAAAACGACACCTATAACGGTCAAGCACTCGTAAACGCATTAGAGAATTTCGGAAAAGTTGAAAGTGTTCAACGACCGAAACTTTTGGGATTAGCGGGTACCAATGTCAAACTCACCGACGGGATAGAAGCACCGTATATCAGCGGTATCCAAAATACCTCTGTGGGCAACGGTACTTCTCAAGTCTCCACAACGAGTGCAACCGCCCTCAGCGGGTTAGAGATCAATCTTAATTCCAATATGCTCGATGGAACCGTTATCACCGACATCGGACTCAAAATCAATGATATTGTAGGCTACACCTCATTTGAAGTTGACGGAAATAAATTCTCTCAACCCCAAACCGTTACCAAAGCGATCAACAACACGATGCGGGTTCAACCCGGTGTTCCGATTGTTATCTCAGGATTGTTCCGAAATAAAACAGACAAAGGGTGGAGCGGACTTCCGGGGCTTGGAGATAGTGCAGCAGGTGTCGTAGGCGGAGCTCGTCATACCTCCAGTACAAAAAGCGAGATGGTAATCGTCGTTACCCCTCGCGTAATCAAGTATGTGTTGAGATAACCATGGCCATATTTACAGCTGGATCTCTTAATTTTAGTAGCGACATGAATACCATTCGCACGCAAGTGTATGCTCATGCACGCAAAGATCTAGATTCTGCCGCCGTTAAAATCTCGTTGAGAAAACATCCGGAGGGGATCAACTATATTGCTTTTCTCCCGAAAGAGAAGCTTGTTTATGAAAATATCCTTAGCCTTGCTTCTAAGAATCAAGGGAAGAATGTCATCGTTTTTGAGCTTGATTATAAAAACGTCGGAGTCGTAGTCGAAGATCAAAAAATCGTCGATTACATTTTAGATAAACCTGAAGAGTTTTCAAAGGAGCGCGGATATGAAATACTCTATGCCGACAATACCAAAGGGGACAAACTGGTTTCCATCAATCTCGATAAGGAGCGCCAAGAGACGTGGATAGGGAGTTTTTTAATCGCATGTACCGTCGTTATCACCTCGGGAATTTTATATGCCGGATACGGTTATCTGAATGCTACCGAACTTAATCTCACCAATAGAGATGCATTGGTGAGCGAATATAAACAGTTGGTGAAAACGAACTGTACCACCTCGTTTGCAATGACCAAAAAAGTGGACATTGTTCATGAATTGGAAAAAATAGAGGAGATGACAAAATCCACGGAGTCCACCCTTCAGCAGATAAGCTATCAAAACGATAGCTTATGTGCTGAGGTGGTGACACCAAACCTCAACGCTTTTGTCAGGTTGTTACCACCGGAAGCGAATATTATAAAGGAAGACGTTGCTCAGGGCATCGTGCAATATTGCAATGAAAAAATATAGTCTTGTCGGCCTCTTTGTTGTTATTTTAATAACAATCTTAGTCGCTACATACTTTTATTTTCTCGATATTGTCTACGAAGACAAAACGGTAGCCGAAGAGGTTAAAACCTTTAGTGCTTTAAAAACTGCCGTTGAGCAACCAGTTGCTGTGTATGCAGAAGGCGATGTTCTGCGTACTAAAAATGATCAATACGAACAACTTCTCCAAGAATTTGGGATGGAAGGTGAAGTAAAGATCGACCAAAAAAAATTAATTATCCAAGGAGGCATTCATGACACCTATTCATACTTACTTTTGAAACGGCTTCTGGATGTTGTCAAGAATGATGACGTAGAATTGGTGAGCAGTTGCATCGGACAAGGGTGCACTGGGGATGAATTTGGTTTTTCGATCATAATTCATCCTTATGTATTAAAGATTCCAAACTAAAAAACCGATCTTGCAGGTAAGAGCGTAAGATCAACAAAAAAGGATACACAATGACACAGAATTACACAGGAATGAGAAAAGGTATCTCTCTCGTAGAGATGACAATCGCGATCGTTTTGTTTGCAGTATTGGCTGCTATCGGACTTAAATATACTAAAGTGTATTTGAATACAGACTTACAAGCTAAAAAAGCGCGTGTTGCTGCCGCTACGGATCAAGCAAGTCAATTGGTACAAGCATACCAAATTTATAAAACAGAGATGGGTGTTGAGCCTACAGCAATCAATGATTTCAACGGTTCATCGTCTATTTTAACAACATGGCCTACTAAAATCAAAGAGATGTCACAAGCTGGTTGGGAACTTAACACATCAACTGGTCTTCCGGGAACTGGTGTAGCGTTCCAAATGAAATTGGATAAAAACGTATCTACAACAGATAAAATCGATGCGCTTCATTGTGCAGTTTTCAACCGTGAGTTCAACTCAACACAAGACTTGAATGTTACTAACTCATTCAACTTCGGTACTGCTGCAGCTAAAAAAGCGACACAAGGTAACTATTTCTGCTATGGTCAAGCTACTACCAATAACCCTACAATCATGGTTGTTGTTCCGTAACTTCGATATACCTGCCTTATTTAGTCATCCTGAATCCTTTCCAGCCCCTCTTTTGAGGGGTTTTGGGAGGTTCAAAAATTCTTCTTTCTCTTTAAAATCTCACACAAAACACCTCTTTGTTAAAGTTTTTTCTTATACCGCCGATCTTGTTTGTCATATACGTGTTATAAAAGGAGTTTGACATGTCGTATCCGTACAATGGAAAGAGAAAAGGTATCTCTTTAGTAGAGATGACGATTGCCGTTATCTTATTCGGTGTTTTATCCACAATAGCGATGCTCTACTATAAAAGTCTCTTCAATATCGATTTAACCGCTAAAAAAGCTCGGGTTGCCGCCTTGATGGATCAAGCTTCTCAGCTCTCAGGTGCTTACGATGTTTTTGTTGCTCAACAAGGAGTTGCGCCAAGCGTTGCCGATTTAAGTGAATTCAATGCTACCAACGTTATGATTCTCCGCACTCTTCCGAGAGATATTAAAGAGATGACAACCACAGGATGGGAACTGAATACCTCTTCTGTTAACGGGCGTCCTGCGTTTCAATTCCCGATCGATCTAAACGGTACCGGCGGATGGGATGTACTCTCGGATGATGATTTTTACTGTGCGATTTTCAACCATGAGATCAATCGAAGCGTAGAGCTTAACGCTACCAACGATATGAATTTCGGTTCTCCGACCACACAATATGCGAATTACGGGGATACCTTCTGTTATTCTCAATCAGTCGGTGCCCATTATAAACATTGGATTATGATTGTTAAATAAACAAAATATGCAACGTAGTGCTTTTACCCTCATAGAGATTGCCCTCACCATTTTTTTGGTGGGGCTGCTGGGAACACTAAGCTACTATTATTTGAATCTTACCACGATGGATACCCTCCGTTATAAAAGCACGCTTCAATCCCAAATGAATCTACTAGAGTCCATGGCATTTCAATGCAAAAGCCTCTCAGAACAATTCCCGAAGGAACTTGACAGTTCGAGCAATGCATCCAATACCCTCTTAAGCGACTTAGAGTGTAATACAACCACTCCCTACGCATTTAACGGAGGAAAAAGCGGATTCGTACCGATTCCTCCAAGCGGATACAGTGCCTACCGAGCAACCGAGTCGGGCAGTGCTTTTTACATCTCAACCAGTGCGGATAACAATTCAACTCAAGATAAAGCACTTAAAAAACTGGTTCTTTATTACACTTCCCAACAAGCATCACTGGACCATAACGCTACATCGGCACTTTTCAAATTTTATCTGTCACGCTGAACATTGATTTTTTGTGTTATAATTAAACCAAAAAGTACCTAATGAATATCAAGAAGATACTAACGCCAAAACAGCTTGAAGTATGCCAGAAAGAGCAATACTATTATCAACAAATCGGCATTAAAAAGCATCTCCTCGATATAGCGCTCTCCCACCACTTCATCCAAAAAAAAGAGTCTTCCAAAACCTATAATCTCGAACTCATGAAAGAGTTCGAAATGGTTATCGCCGAAGATCGCGATGATGTCCTCAAGATCTTGCGAAAAGAGCTTTTAGGTGAAAAGCGCCTCGCTGAACTCAGTGCGAAAGTACAAAAAAAAGTTGAACAAAAAAATATCCCAGTCCGCGAATTTCAACAAAAATACATCGCCCTTCTTCGGGTAGATCCAGAGAGTATTGAACGTAAAATCAAACAGTTCAATTCGATGGATTATGAGGAAGATGAAGTAATCGATATATTTGAGATGCTCCTAGAGTATGGGATACAGCGCTCCGCGAGTGATATACACATCAATGCGTATGAATCATTCTATTGGCTTCGCTACCGCATCGACGGAAAAATCATTGCCCGGTTCCTCCTCAATCATGAGCTTGCGGGACGGTTTGCCCTGATTATCAAAGAGCGCTGTAATATCGACATGATTAATGTCTATGCTCCGCAAGGGGGAAGTTTTACCCGTACGTACGAAGAGCGTACGATTGACTTTCGTATCGAAATTGCCCCATCCCAATACGGTGAAAATATCGTTTTACGTATTTTGGATAAAGTAAGCAATATTAAATCCCTTAACGCTTTATTTCCTAAAACGCACCCGATGTCGGAGCATGTTCACCATTTCGTCAATCAATCCAGCGGTTTTTTTCTCGTCGTCGGACCAACCGGAAGCGGTAAAACGACTACCCTCAATGCGATCTTAAACCAACGGGACAGATTGCACGAAATCATCTACACAATCGAAGATCCGATCGAGTATAAAATTGACTTTGTCACCCAATATCAGATCAATGAGGCGAGCGGTTTTACCTTCGGAGAGGGGATGAAATCAATCATGCGTCAAGACCCCGACGTAATCGTTATCGGGGAGATGCGGGACCGTGAATCGATCCTTACCGGTCTCAAAGCGGCGCACAGTGGGCACATGGTTTTCTCCACTCTCCATACCCCCAACAGTTTTATGGCGATGGAACGTATCCGTGATGAGGGGGGAGATCTGTTTATCCTCGCGTATTCTCTCAGCGGAGTTATCGCTCAACGCCTCGTCCCCAAACTTTGCACCTGTAAACAACCCTGCAGTGTAGAGGACGGGAAAACATTTTTCGCAACTGAGAGTTACGGATATGAGAAGGGGGGATGTATCCGATGTAATTTCACCGGTTACAGCGGACGATCCCTTCTCATGGATATGGTTTTTATCCCCGGTGATATGAAAGTACGCTATCAATTTTATCTCGCCCTCAAAAACAGTACGGTGTTTAAAGCATGGGAACACTTTATTACGTTTAGCTATTTTCAATCCGCCGCCTATTTGTTTGAAATGGGTCTGTGTGATTATGAAACGTTATCGCATGAATTGTTGTCTTTAGGATACGTTCATGAAACCTGATACGCTAACCCTCCTAAAGACGCTTCAACTCTCGTTAGAAAATGGGAAAAGTCTCACCAATGCACTCGCTTTGCTCCAAAAAACGGCTAAAAATAAATCTGAAATATCGGCATATGCCAATGTAACCCGTTCTATCCAAGAGGGAGCCTCTTTTTCTAAAGCTCTCGAGAAATATCTCTCTCCCCCGCCCGATATTATTCAGTTTGTTTCCATGGCGGAAAAAGGGGGCTCTTTTGTCAAAACGCTCAAATCGGTTGTAAATTATCTGGAAATAAAAAATAGATTTCATCAAGAGTCAAATGACAAAATCGCACTGCCGATGATCTACTTTACCTTAACGGCTGTTATTGTTGTTTTTGTCCGTTTTTTTGCCGTCCCTTTTCATATCGAAGAGGCCAAAACGTATGATCCGAAAATATTTGCCATCATTGCCGATCATTTGGATATAGCCCTTATTTTAAGTAATGTTCTCTTCGGGGGGCTGATTTTGTTTGCCGCCTATTTTTTTATTGTTATGTTTGCCCTTTTTAACTACACGGGAATCATACAAGGACTTTCAAAACGGCTTGCTTCGCGCCTCCCTATGTCCTCTAAAATTATTGAGCATTTTGAAAAATTTATACTTCTCAGTTTGCTCAGTGCCATGTTAAAAAATGGTGTCTCCTTAAAAACCGCGCTCCAAACCGCGGCAAACAGTACCCTTATCCCTCGTATCCAAAAACAGTTTCAAGGGATTCTAACGCAAATCAGCAGAGGTGAAAAAAACTTTTGGGTAATCCCTTTTTTCGAAGATATTGAGCAACATCTACTTGCGGGGGCGGGAACCGTAACCCAGCTAGGGGACATATTAGCACAGTTTGCTGACCGTGCACGACTCAATGCCCTCACCATTGCCACTAAATTTTTTCGTATTATTACCATCATCGCTATTTTACTTTTGGCATTTGCCGTATTTGTCGAATTCTTTACCATCGTCTTGACGCAAGTGTTGATTCAACAAGAGATTATCAGCCAAGCGGGACACGTCTGATGAAAAAAGGATTTATGCTCGTTGAAGTGATGATTGCTATTATCATGGCGGGTATTCTTGCAGCCGTACTCGCTACTATGGGATATTACACCGTCATCCAAGGCAATACCCTCAAACAGCAAAACAGCAAAACGATGCTCGAAGTGATCCGAAGCCGTTTGCTCAACTCTGCTTCCAATCCGGACAATGATGCCTACTTTGAACTGCTAAAAGAAGAGGGTAATAATACCGTTCCCGTTGTAATCGGGTTAGGGAAAGATGCATGGGGACGTAATATCTATTACAGCACTTACGATTTCGGTACACATAATACCAATGCCACCTATGCTGATAATAATACCACTGCTATTTCGCCCAATGCCAACGTACTGGGTCGCCTCCTCAGCAAAGGGGAAGACGGTATATTGCAAACCAATGCAACGCATTCAAGCACGCAAGGCGATGATATAATGCTCGAAATCGGAATCGGTGAGACCAATCACCTTAAACTCTATAACGGATCGGAAGTCACCACACAAACCCGCGGGTATAACAGTGCGATTATTTCATCCACTGCCCCTCTTTCTCCGATCAATGGAACACTTTGGTACTGTGATACCAACTCAACCCTCAATATGTACAATACGACAAGTGGGACTTGGACTCAAGTCTCCCCGTGACCTCTACAATTTTTTTTTGATAATCCGATATAGTTAATTACAGCAAGGACGCTGAATTAACAAAAGAGCAACTGCTCTGAAGATAAAAGGATTTATCATGGGTTTTAGAATTAACACAAACGTAGCGGCAATGAATGCCCACACGTCCGCAAGTCTTACTAACCGTAATTTGGATAGCTCACTAGCTAAACTAAGTTCAGGTCTTCGTATTAACACTGCCGCAGATGATGCTTCAGGGATGGCGATTGCCGATTCTCTTCGTGCTCAATCAAGTGCATTAGGTCAAGCGGTCTCCAATGCCAATGATGCTATCGGTATC